>MHZB01000103.1:0-554 GCA_001828605.1 Planctomycetes bacterium RIFCSPLOWO2_12_FULL_50_35
TCAGCTTCAGGATATCCAGCCCCGTAAAGGGTGCGGAGGGCGCTGTGGAAGGCAAAAGACTCTGGCCGACACTTCTACTTGCAGCCCTCTGTGTTTTGTGTCTGGAGGCATTTGTGTCATGGCGCCGGTCCTAAACAATATGAACGGCTCGATTGGTCTTATCTTTACCCTTTTATTAACGGCACCTTTCTTTTTGTTTGCCCTTTGCTCCAATGATGCCTATGGAAGCGAGGATGACCGTAAGCGGTGGGACAGCCGCTACGACACCCATGAATACGTTTATGGCAAGGAACCGCTGGATTTTCTCAAAAACAGTATCAACCTCGTCCCAAGAGGCAAGGCCATGGTGCTGGCCATGGGAGAGGGGCGCAATGCAGTCTTTCTGGCGGAACAGGGCTTCGACGTAGAAGGATGCGATATATCGCCGGTTGCAATAAAGAAGGCAAACAACCTGGCCTCCGAAAGAGGCGTCAGCATAAGGGCATTCGAGGCAGACCTGGAGAACTACAAGCTGGAGGAAAATAAGTACGCCCTGATTACCGATTTTTACTACC
>MHZB01000103.1:566-12341 GCA_001828605.1 Planctomycetes bacterium RIFCSPLOWO2_12_FULL_50_35
AGACCTGGAGAACTACAAGCTGGAGGAAAATAAGTACGCCCTGATTACCGATTTTTACTACCTGCAGAGAGACCTCATACCCCAGATGAGGGCCGCCCTGAAATCCGGCGGTATAGTTATAATGGAGACGTATACTGTAGAAAACCTGAAGATTGGCAAACATGGACCTAAGAATAGGGAGTATCTGCTGGAAGAGAACGAACTCCTGCGTCTGTTCATGGATGTCGGCATGAAGGTGATATACTATCGTGAGATGGAGATAAACGGCGAGAAGGCCGTCGCCAGCATCATCGCCCAGAGGGTAGATTAACCTGTCAAAAACATGGCGGAGGAAATGAAAGAAATATTGGCAAGATTCAACAAAGAAACCTGATGCTTTAAGAATTTAACGTTTGAACCTTAAACCTTTAAACTTTTAAGCCTTTAGGCTTTTAGGCAGTTATTTTTCTTGTGACCCGATAGTTCATATCTCTTAATGACACAGGCTCTGATACTATGACAAAGAAAATCCTCAGCAACATACTTGACGACGTAACCGAGCCACAGCGCGAGGCCATCACCCACCTCGAAGGCCCACTGCAGGTACTGGCCGGGGCCGGAAGCGGCAAGACCAGGGTCATTACCAGGAGGGTCTGCTATCTGATAGAGAACGGCGTAGACCCCTATAACATCCTCGCAATCACCTTTACCAATAAGGCCGCCGCCGAGATGAAGGAGAGGGTGGCCCAATATTATTCGCACCCCGGAATGTGGATATCCACATTCCATTCAATGTGCGCACGAATATTGAGAACGGATGCAAACATAGAGCGATTAGGCTTCTCCCGGTACTTTAGTATATATGATACTACAGACACGTTAGGGGTTATAAAAACCGCACTTAAGGAACTTGAACTGGACCCCACCCACTGGAAGCCCGCCTCACTGGCCGCCACCATAAGTGATGCGAAGAACAGGCTTGTTGGCCCCGAAGGGTTGCTTAAGGAGAAATCCGGCTACTACCACCAGGTTGCATCCAGGGTGTATGAAAAGTACCAGTCTATGCTACGGGCAAATAATGCCCTGGACTTTGACGACCTGCAGGTTAAGCTCATTCAACTCTTTACCGAGCACCACGACGTTCTGGACCGGTATCATGAAAAATTCTTGTTCATCCTGATAGACGAGTACCAGGATACCAACTTCGCCCAATACGCACTCCAAAGGCTTCTGGCGAAGAAATACAGGAACGTATGTGTCACCGGAGACCCTGACCAATCCATCTATGGATGGAGAGGGGCAAATCTGGGAAATATACTCGAATTCGAGAATGACTATCCCGACGCAAAGGTGGTCTGGCTGGAACAAAACTACCGCTCCACAAAATACATCCTCAGGGCGGCCTCAGAACTTATCGTGCACAACAAGATGAGAAAGCCCAAGGGTCTCTGGACTGAGAACCCGGAAGGCAAAACGATACCTTTGGTCTACACCGACGATGAACGTACCGAGGCCGAAGAGATAACTTCTCGTATCAAAAAACTCTCTGAGGAAGGGAAAAAGTATTCTGAAATGGCGATCTTTTACCGTACAAACGCACAGTCACGTGTGCTTGAGGCAGCATTGAGGAAGGAGGGTATACCTTACTTTATCGTAGGAGCAGTAGAGTTTTATCGCAGGAAGGAGATAAAGGACATACTGTCATACCTGAAGTTGCTCGTAAACCCTGTGGACCAGTCGGCGTTTGACAGGGTGATAAACACGCCACCCAGGGGCATAGGCCAGGGCTCTCTTGACAAGTTGAAGGCCTGGGCAGCGGCGGAGGGAACGAAATTGCTGGATGCCACCGCTTGTGAAATCCCCGGCATAAGAGGTAAAGTTGCAAAAGGTCTCAAGTCATTCGCCGCGCTGTTTTCGAAGTTAAACGAAATACCCGCCTATCCGGTGGCGGCACTGGTCACGGGGATATTAACAGAAACCAAATACATCTCCTACCTGGAAGACGATTCGGGGGAAAAGACGCTGGAACGGATAGCAAACGTGGAGGAACTGGTAAATGCGGCAGAGGAATATGACAGGGATCATCCTGACGGTTCACTAAATGACTTCCTGGAGAGAGTCGCACTGGTGCAGGACATAGACACATGGGACGGTCACACAGAAGCCGTAGCCCTTATGACACTACATGCCGCAAAGGGTCTTGAGTTCCCCGCAGTATTTATCTGTGGATTGGAGGAAGGTTTACTACCGCATTCACAGTCCACACAAACGGAATCAGAGCTCGAAGAAGAACGAAGGTTACTCTACGTGGGCATCACCAGAACCAAGGAAGAGCTCGTGCTGAGCCACGTCAAGAGGCGTTCAAGATTTGGCGCAGTGATACCATCCATACCGTCACGCTTTATTGACGAACTACCCAAGGACATCGTCATAGAAGAAGATAGGACTGTCCTTACCACGGACCTTGTCAGAGAGCACAAACTGGAGTATCCTGTTGACGTCGAAGCTCCCGTACCTGGAGAGCGCGTCAGGCATCCAAAGTTTGGCATAGGCCGTGTGGTGGAAACTACCGGCTACGGCAAGTCTCTAATGGCTGTGGTTGATTTCCCGGTTGGCAGAAAGACCCTCCTACTGGAATATGCACGTCTGGAGAGGCTCAGCGGTAACACTTGGACACATAAATAGTTATCGCAGATTGACAAGCTCATTAAAAGATGTATACTTAGATAAGTAAACGTGACTGTTTTAATAATGGGTGAGTGGTTACGGGTATTTGAAGGGAGGATATGGTAACATGAAAAATAGATACAGTCTATCGGCAGTGTTTCTCTCCCTCTTTTTACTTGTCGTGCCACGTGGGGCCACACTTGCCCAAGAGCAGGTAACTTCACCCCTAAGCCAGTTTGAACGCTCGCTGACACAGTGGATGCGCTCCATGGACACGCTGGCTGAGAAAGTAAATAACCTTGAAAAAAAGGTAGAAGAAACCAAAGGTGTAAGTCCGGAACTTACCCGCTCCTTGCAAGATATGACCAGCGGCATTGGTGACCTGCGTGACAACATCTCAAAGTTTAGCACACGTCTTACAAGGATAGAAGGACTACTGGGTGGGGCCGCCGTAGAAAACCCGATGGTGGAATTTGGCCGCACATTGAACACACTTAAACAGAACCAGGCAGAGATGCAGAAAAGGGTAGACGACCAGGCTGCACTTGCCGCCGTGTTGGAAAACAGATATGCGGAATTCATGCGACCGCTTGACCCGATAAAGAAGACCCTGGGCGAATATAAGGAGACGCTGGACACCATTACAAAAGAGGCCGCTACCCAAAAAGAGAAGACTACTGCAATGGAAGCGCTATTGGCAGAGCGACTTACCATCTTGGAAGATTTCTTGAAGGCCTCTGAGAAACAAACAAAGACCCTTGACGTCGTCGCAAAAAGGGTGGTAGACCTTGAAGGTAAGGCCGGCATCACCCCTTCAGCAGAATTACTTACAGAAAAAGAGGTTGCGGCAGTGGCAGAACAAGCCGCAGCGGAAGCAGCTAAACCAAAGACCCCCGAAGAAGAGGGTTATGAAGCCATTGGCGACGGCTTTTACGTCAAGGGTGTACAGTTTAAATCCTTTGGTTCTTCGGCAAGGGTTGTGGGGGAAATAAGGAACCTGTCTGGCCAAGACCACCGGACCGCCATCTTCAACATAATGGTCTATAACCTTAACAACGTTCTTGTTACAGACAGAGACTTCACTGTCAAAGGCTTCAATAAAGACACGGTTAAGGTTTTCCAAGAGCCCTTGACCGGTGCCGACCCTGGCGATATAAGCAGGTACGTAATAAAATTCAAGGGCGTCACACAGTTCTGACACGAGGCGTTCTTCCTAAAAATGAGCACCGTATTTAATGCCACCCTAACGGGCCCCCTCTTTAGAGCCATTCAGTTCGCCGACACCCGTTGTTAATTTCTTTTCCAGTTTTTCAAGTACGGCAGCAGGCATCTCAGTTTGAGCCATCGGCCCCCGCTTCTCAACCATGCCAAGAAGCGTGTATTCTATTTTTTGGATTATAGAATTTCTGAAGTCCTCTGAAAGAAATTTGGGGTTTACTTCTACTATGTCGGATAGTACCAATTCACCATCCTCGTATAGGTCGTACTCAACATGTATCTTGTAGACCTTCACTGCCTTTTGTGTCCGCTTCTCCGTTTGTGCCAAGAGACACGTAGGACATATAATAGCTGGTGAGCCAACGACCCAACTGCCCGTGGTTAGAGCCCACTTCTGTTTGCCGTCAGGAGTAATGGCATAAAGTCTATTGTCCGCAGAACCCACGTATATAATACCATCAGTGCCTATGGCGGGAGATGAACGGACGGCGTCTGCTGCGGTAAACGTCCACTTCAGCGTCCCGTCGGAATTTACCGCATAGAGCTTATTGTCGCCTGACCCTACGATAATCGTTCCATCCTCAGCAATTACGGGAGAAGATTCGGTTAAATCCTTCGTCTTAAACTTCCATCTAAGATAGCCCTTACTATCTATTGCATAAAGGTGACCGTCTGCCGATGACGCGTACAGGGTACATCTAACAGTCCGAGATGACGTACAGCACCCGTATGATGTATGTCATGGTGAAACATCGGCCAGGGGCGCGTCCTCAAGTTTAGCCAGACAAATGCAAGGAAACAAAAGGAGCGGAGATATGAACGTGACAAGGATTATATAGCGATACATTACGCTTTGAGGGTGAATTTCGAGGGGTATTCAACATCTAATGCATAAAACCTGCAAACAATAATCCATCATAAGCGTGATTGGAAGAATTTCTTACATGGCTTCTGCTAAGGCGGGATTAGTTCTTTTTCTCTGGCGCTACACCAAATTTTTGTACCATATCTTCTATCTCTAGCAGGTCGACTTGCTGTGTGGTGAACTCAAGATAGCCGAGATTTATATTCTTTGCGGCCTCAAGCGCGACTATCAGGTCCCCACCGACACCTATCATGGCCTCACGCCTCAGGTTCTCTCCCTCGGCCCTGGCCTTCCTGACCAGAAGGTCTCCAGCGGCTGTTCGCTCCTGTTTATAACGATTGGCGGCGGCCTTCTTTTCCACCATATATTTCTCAGCGGTCGCCATAATCTCGGCTATACGCTGGTTTACCAAGGCCTCGAGTATGGTAAACTTTGCAATCCTGTCACCCTCTATCCTTTCCACCCATGCCTCGGTATCGGCATCTATAATGTTGGTAATACCTCTATAGTCTGCGGCCTTTCCCTTGGATATATTCAGGAGGATGTCCAGCTCTGCCAGTTTGACGTTCTTAATCTTCCTGTCAAGTTTGGGATCAAACTTCAGGTCCAAGAGCAACACATCTATTATACTTAAGAACCTACTGTCCATCCTCTTCTGGAGCTCCTCTAACGCCTGTTTCGCACGCTTACGCTTTTCATACGGGTCGTAAAGGTGCTTCTCCGTCATCTTACCGAAGACGCTTCTGGCCACGTCAACCGTTTCGTTATTCAAAATTATCTTGTACCTGTCCCCCGGACCCAGGAGCTTTCTTAGCTTCCAGGCATTGCCCCTTTGTATCTTGTATTTGAGGATTAATTCGACGCTCACGTCATAATCGTCCATCGTTCTTACCTGTATGGGATCCATCTGCTTGCCAAGCACCTTATCCGACGTCCTGTTCATGGTCTGGACCGTGCCGTCATATACGTCCCAGTAGTCCACGATGGGTATGCCCCTATGCCAACCTACAAAGTAGTCCTGCTCCACCACACCGCGTGAGAAATCGGTGATACCTACAGGCCAGACCTTCGTCCATACTCCAAGTTCTTCTACACTCACCTTGTAGATACAAAATGGAATGGCAACGCCAAAGAAAATGACGAAGAACCCGATTACTCCACCGTAGACATATACGTTCTTCTTAGGATTCATGATTAATTCTCAATAGTTATCGTATCTCGCCAGCGGCCGCGGCCGGTCTTTCTATTTTTAACTCTTTCTCCCTCAACAGCTGCGGGATTTCTTGATTAGCCTTCAGGACTGGTGTACCCTGCACTGTCGCCTCCTTCAGCCTCTTAGCGTACTCAAACTTCACCAACTGTCGGCCTCCCTCACGCTCTAAGGCACGGCGCAGCGCCAAAATGCCTCCCGCCTCTGCCTTCTTCTCTGCCAGGATGGCTATTGATTCCTGTCTCAGCCTCTCAAACTCGGCATCACCTTCGATGGATACCTTCCTGTTGTATGCGTCCGCATCACGTCGCACTTGCTCGGCTTTAGCGTCGATCTCCAGCTCTCTTCTGTTAAGGTCGCCCCTAAATCTGGACACCTCGGTATCCACCCTTCTGCCCTCTTCTATCTGTACGCGCCTCCGGTTCTCCCTGGCAGCCTCCGCCCTATCTATCTGCACTTCTATCTCTTTATCGGCAAGCCTTCTTGCAAGAATCTTTTCCCAATACTCCTGATAGTAGCGATAGTCTAAGACGTTTATGGCCGTTACCTTTATGCCCCGCGTTTCTATAACGTCATTTATCTCTTTGATCGCCTGCTGAGCCTTTCTGTCACGTTTGGCTGAGTTTGGAAAGTCTTCAATCAGGAGTTCACCCATATTATATCTGAGAACGGCCCTGATATAATCGACTGCCCATTTCTCCTTATATTTATCACCGATGCCTGAATCCTGGATAACGAAGTCAGCTTTATTTGGTACCATCACGTAACGAATTAATAAATCAAGAGACACATCACCACCATCTATTGACTTCACCCATAGCGGATTACCTTTTGGATATTCTGGGGTAATGTTTTCAGAAGACATCTGCAAGACTTGTTCCTTCTTGTCGAGCATATACACTTCTTGCAGAATTGGTATATAAATGATTACACCTGCACGGTCAATCCCTCTTACGTTTCCCGTCAGGTTGTTTACAACTATTCCGACCTCGTCAGGTTCAACGACAATGTAACCTAGGTTTCGGATGATAAAAAATGACGCTACGCCCAGACATACCACTACCGCCGAGATTATAATTATCCACTTTACGGGTATGCGGCGCTTAAGCTTGCGTCTTCCTTCGAAGTCCTTTTGCATACTATGTTTCCAACCGAAAAGACATGAATGTATTTATTTCTGGACTATTATATAAACAAAAGACATAATGTCAATAGAAAACCCATTTTTCTAGTGGTGTTCTTTTAGTAACCCTATTAGCCACTTGATTTTACATCTAATCCCTCACTTTTGGCAAGGCGCCCTTTTAACTCATCTAGCTTGTTTAGCGCCTCTACGGGGGTAAGATTCGTGATATCCATTGACCGCAAGTCCTCGATTATCGCCTGTTCCGGTGGGATAAAGAGGGAGAGCTGGACGTTTTGTCCTGTTGCAGCCTGGGGTTGTCCCAGTTTCGGCCTCTGATATACATCCAGGGAGTTAGCCTCAAGTTGTTCTAGAACGAGTCTCGCCCTCGTAATCACCTCTCTTGGTATACCCGCCAGCCTTGCCACATGGATACCGTAGCTCTTATCAGAACCTCCCTCTACAATCTTTCTTAGAAATATCACCTCGTCTCCCCACTCCTTAACTGCTACGTTATAGTTTTTTATCCCCTGAAAGAGGTCCGCCAGACCAGTAAGTTCATGATAGTGGGTGGCGAACAACGTCCTTGCCCCGGTATTTTTGAATACATACTCGGTCATGGCCCAGGCTATACTCAAACCGTCAAAGGTGCTCGTCCCCCTGCCTATTTCATCCAGAATTATAAGGCTGCGGGCCGTCGCATTATTGAGTATATTTGCCGCCTCTTGCATCTCCACCATAAAAGTACTTTGTCCCCTGTGCAGTTCGTCGGATGCGCCGATGCGGGTAAATATCCTGTCTGCCACACCGACCCGCGCCTCCCTGGCAGGAATGAAGCCCCCCATTTGTGCCATAAGCACAAGCAGGGCCACCTGCCGGATGTAGGTACTTTTGCCGGCCATATTGGGTCCAGTGATAATCATAACCCTAGTTGACTTGTCGTCCATGTCCGTATTGTTGGGAACAAAATTCCCTTTTCCCAGAGTCTTTTCAAGCACAGGGTGTCTGCCGTCTGACACCCGTAATTCTGCCCCTTCGGTTATCTCCGGGCAGACATAATTGTTCTCGGCGGCCACCTGCGCCAGACATAGCAGCACGTCAAGCTGTGCCACCTTACCACCAGTCATTTGAAGCCTGGGCGTAAAGGCAGCGACCTGAGATCTTATACGTTCAAACAGCTGATACTCCAGCTCCTTGCTCCTCTCTTCCGCCGTCAGCACCTTGGACTCATAATCCTTAAGTTCGGGGGTTATATAGCGTTCCGCATTCTTTAGTGTCTGTTTGCGTATATAGTCCCCCGGTATCCTGTCCTTATGTGTGTTTGTCACCTCAATATAGTACCCAAAGACCTTATTGTAATTTACCTTTAGGGACGTTATGCCGGTGCGGCGTATCTCGTCGGCCTGGTAATTAGCAATCCACTCCCTCCCGTTTCTGCGTATATTTCTTAGTTCATCCAATTCAGGACTGTAGCCCTCCCTTATCATGCCGCCCTCCCGGATGGCCTGAGGAGGACTATCTACGAAGGCCGCTGCCACCAACACCCTTACCTCCTCGACAGTCTCCAGCCCGTCGTGCAGAAACCGTAGGATGCCCGATTTTGCAGTGGAAAGCGTCTCCTTCAGCCTGGGAAGGATTTCCAGCGAGTCCTTCAAGTATACCAGGTCCCTGGCATTCGAACGGCCTGAACTAATACGTGTTGATATACGTTCTATGTCAGAGACTTCTTTCAGAAGTGAACGGAGTAACTCCCTCAGCGCATGATTATCGTACAGCTCGCTAACCCCCTCCTGACGCAGGCGAATCTTTTCGGGAGATATTAACGGAAAAAGTATCCATTCCTTGAGAAGTCTTGCGCCCATAGGCGTGCGGGTCTTATCCAGCACCCACAAGAGAGAACCCTCGCTCTGCCTTGTCCTAACCGTCTCAATAAGTTCAAGCCCCCGCTGGGTGGCGGCGTCTATGAGTAAGGTGTCCTGTGTGCGGAATCGTTCCAGCTTGGTAATGTGGCCCAGGGAATTGTTCTGTGTCTCTTTCAGGTATTGCACTACGGCCCCGCCGGCCCCCAGGGCTGGCCCCAATCCCTCACACCCGAAACCATCCAGACTGGCGGTCCCAAAGTGCTCAGTCAGCGCCTTATATGCAGAGTCCCTAGAGAACTCCCAGCCGGGTCTCCGTGTTACCGTGATTCCGAGACTCACGCCCAATTCTCTTATAAGAATATCGTCATGTGTATCCTCCGGTATTATGCACTCGGACGGTCTCAGTCGGTGGAGCTCGTCCAAGAGCCGTGCGCGCGGGACGTCTTCTGCCTCAAACTTGCCTGTAGAAAGTTCCACCCACGAAATACCCACCATATCCCTGCCCGGAAGTATCCCGGCAAGATAATTGTTTACCTTGTCATCCAGCAGGTTTTCATCCGTAAGGGTCCCTGGCGTGATTATCCTTGTAATATCCCTATCTACTATCCCCTTAGCCTCTTTGGGGTCTTGCACCTGCTCACAGATAGCCACCTTATGGCCGGCCTTCAGCAGGCGCTGTATGTAGGTGCTTGCAGAGTGGTGAGGCACGCCTGCCATGGGTACAGCCTTCTCGCCCTTTGCACGGGAGGTCAGGGCTATACCCAGTACCCTGGAGGCAATCTTGGCGTCCTCATAAAACATCTCGTAAAAATCCCCCATGCGGAAGAATAGTACCGAGTCCTTGCACCTCTGCTTAAAGGAGTGATACTGCCTCATCATAGGGGTATAGTCTGCAACGTCTTTCATGCCTTACGTGGGTTCGTCATTAAATTATTCAACGCAGGGACAGACCTTCAGGTCTGTCCGCTTGTGGACAGGTTTAAAAACCTGTCCCTACGAAAGAGGATGCCGCAGGGTATCGGCCCTGCGGAGATACACATTTTTTGCCTTCCAATTTCACAATAAAAGTCCCTGCTACCTTGGGAAAAACCTCATTAAACGTAGTATCAGTTACAAAAGAAAGTATATCCTCCGGAAAGTAGTACAGGTGTGTCTTACATCGGCAATCTGAAGAACCGAACCCATTGAGAGGTATCTGGACACCGTCAAGCCCCGTCAGGTACCGGCTTAGTCTGCATTCCCAATCCTTTGGCCCCGCAAATCCCCATATATATCTGACACTGGCATGGGCAAGCAGATAGTCAATGTGCCAGTGAAGTTTTTTGCCGTTGGGATGTTCCGACAGATGGCGTCTCAACCTGTGCGCCAGATTTCTCTGGGCGCTGCCTACGTAGAGATAAAAACCCTTGGGAAAGCTGTGCCTTCCCAGTCCCCCAATTTCAAGACGACTACTTCGTTTAAGCTCTGCCGCCAGTACGTATATACCGCTGCTAAAAGAGGATACGGTGTCTGATAAGGAAGGTTGCAACACACCCATTTGCTTTTTTGAATCTACTGCAAAGGCAGTTACTGGTGATTTATCTAACTCACGGTGAACAAACTCGCCACCAGATACTCTTTACTTGTTTCTGACAATCAGCCGCTCTTTTACCCATGACTGGTCTGCGGGCGGCACTTCAAGGATACTCTCCTTTCCCCCTCTGCGCACGACTACCCGAACCTGCGGCATTTCTCTCGCCTTACTGAAGTGTGCAGTCAGCCGGGCCGCCGTCTGCAGGTTCTCGTCGGTAAGGTTGCCGCGCGCCAGGCACTGCGGACCCGTCATGTCGGCAAGATACAGTAGCGCATCATCTTCCCGCGCAAGGGTCTCAAGCCTCTGATTTTCTGCATCGTTCCTGCCCACCACGGCCTTGGTCACGTCGTCCAGCCTTAGATGCCTTCCCACCTTGAGCAGACTCACGTCCTTCACGTCGCAGTTTATGTCGTGGTTGAACAATTCCTTTATCCTGAAGGCAAAACCGGGATCGGTAAGGAGACAGCCGCCGGCGGAACAGGGGTAGTCCTTGACCTCAAACACGTCAGCCAACTGCATCTGTTCCTTTCTGGAGCGGCCTTTTATGGACAGCAGTTTTTCCCTGTCAACCAAACCCTCTTTCTCCGGTATGGTGGGTTCAAGGTGTTTTGCGCACAGGGGCCTAAGCACAAGACCTTCCAGACCCGCCTCGCGCTCTATGGTCTTCATGGCAATCTTACGCTGAGACATCGGCCTCTGCCCCAACACCTCCCCGGTTATGATAAACGACGCCTCTATCTCCCGCATGTATTCCCCCGCCATCCTGAACATGTTGATGCGGCAGTCTATGCAGGGATTCATGTTCTTGCCGTAGCCGTGTTTTGGCTTTTTGACTATCTTCAGAAAGCTGTCCGTTATATTGAGCACCTTTATTGGTATACCGAGGGCCTCGGACACCTTCTTAGCCTCGGACTTACAACTGTCACTGCGGTTGCAGAGGCAGAAGACCGTTGAGAAATTGAGGGCCACGACGTCTATGCCCTGCGCCTTGACTACGTTGATTGCCAGGGTGCTGTCCAACCCGCCGGAGAGCAGCGCTACAGCCTTTACCTTCTTACCGGTCTCTCCCTGCCCTGGCCTGGGAGATAGGGGGGCGCGTTGCAGCGTGCCCATATGTACCGTACTTGTTAATGTATCTATCATAAAATCCTTACCTCTATGCCCTTCGAGACAAGTTTTTTGAACCTCTCTGCATCCGCCTTTGTGCCCACTATATCGCCGTAGTGTATAGGCACGGCAATCTTCGGCTTCATGCGGTTTACGGCCTCGGCGGCCTCC
>MHZB01000104.1 GCA_001828605.1 Planctomycetes bacterium RIFCSPLOWO2_12_FULL_50_35
GTGTGGTTGTGGCTGCGGGAACATAGGGGAATAACCATGGGATTGTTGGGTGCGCTGGTGTTGTTCGTGTATGGAGTTATACCAACACTCCAGCCTGCACATTTTGGACGAGTCTATGCCGCCTACGGTGGGGTGTTTATTGTTTCTTCCATTATTTGGGGGTTAGTGGTTGACAAGAAGAAGCCGGACCGCTACGAGGTTATTGGGGCAGGCATAGCCCTCACCGGTGCAGCGGTTATGATGTATGTATCTCGATGATTTAAAAAGAATCTGCCACAACGGGCAGGGATTCTACAGTGCTTCGCAACCATTTGTACCCACAGGGTCTCGCAGCGGTCTTGAAGTTTTATACCGAATATAATAGTATTCATTTTGAGGACCTTCGCTTCCCGATAACTTTGTTAGGAGACTATGTTCATGGTTGATGTGAAGATATATACAACGCCCACGTGTCCCTACTGCATCAAGGCCAAGGATTATTTTACTAAGAAGGGTGTCAAGTACACGGAATACAACGTGGCCCAGGACAGGAAGGCCCTGCAAGAGATGATAAAGCTCAGCGGCGGCAGGAGCGTTCCTGTAATAACTGCGGGTGACGAGGTGATGATCGGTTTTAATCAGGCGAGATTCGACGAGATATTGGAAGAAGGGAAGTAGAATTAGATACACACCATAAACCATGGACCCGCAGCATGAACTGATGATAATCGGGTGTGGCCCTGCCGCGATAACGGCGGCAATTTATGCGGCTCGCAAGCGGATTGAAACCATGATAGTCAGCAAGGATATCGGTGGGCAGGTCGCCACTACTTTTGGTATTGAGAACTATCCGGGCTTCCGATACATAACCGGTCCCGAGCTTGTGGATAAGTTCGTAGAACAGATGAATCAGTTCGACATAGAGCAGCATATTGGAGAGAGGGTCACGGAGCTTTCCAGAGTAGGCGGCTACTTTGTGGCTGTTACCGAAGCGGGGAAAGAGTTTTCCTCTAAGGCTGCAATAATTGCTACTGGCGCACACCCGCGGGAGCTGGGCGTTCCCGGGGAGGAAAGGTATCGTGGCAAAGGGGTCAGCTATTGCGCCACCTGTGACGCCCCACTATTTGCAGATGCAACCGTTGCGGTAGTCGGCGGCGGCAATTCCGCCCTTTCTGCTGCATTCGAACTATCGAGGATTGCCAACAAGGTGTACCTCATCTCCCGAAGGGAATGGAGGGCCGACGAGGCCCCGTTGATAGAGGGTGTAAAGGCATCTGCAAATATAGAACCCATAACAGGTTATGTGGTTGAGCAGATAGCGGGAGAGGAGATGGTTAAAGGTGTTACCTTAAAGCCTCGTGGGGGCAATGGCAGGAGGAGTCTCACAATAGATGGCATATTTATTGAAATCGGTCTAAAGCCGAACTCAGACTTTGCTAAAGAGCTTGTGGCGGTTAACGACTACGGGGAGATTATGGCAGACTGTGATACTTTTACAGGTGTTCCAGGTCTCTTTGCCGCTGGTGACGTTACGAACGTTAAAGATAAACAGATTGTTATTGCGGCCGGCCAGGGCGCCCTGGCAACCATGGGTGTGTTTGAGTATTTGTTAAAAAAACGCTAAAAAGCCTGCCGCAGACTTGCCTGCATTTTATGTTGTTTCACTTAACTCACTTTTGTATTGTTGATAAATGCTTGTACGATGAAGATGCATAATGTCTGCCCGCCTGAATTAAGAGACCTTGTGCTGGGTGAAGAGGTGGAGGAGTCCAAGGCATCCTCTGTTCTCAGGGGCTACGGATTTCACAACACGAGGCTTGCCCACAAGAACCTGAAGGCCCTTGCCGGCAGCAGATCGCAGGCGGAACTCTTTCTGGATATATTGCCGACACTCACAGACGCGTTAAAAGACTGCCCCGACCCTGATGCAGCCTTGAACAATATGGAAAGATTTGGTGAGGCCTGCTACAGCAGGATAAACCTGTATTCATATTTGAGGCAAAATCCTTTGCCCATTTATATGCTGGTGGGGTTGTTTGGCTCCAGTCAGGCGTTTTCCAATACACTGATTCGTAATCCGGAATATTTCTCTTGGCTCTCGCACCTTGATGAAAGAAAGTTATCCAAGGGCAAGGACGAGTTGCGGGAGGAGCTGTTTTCAGAGATGGGGGTGTTTTTGTCGTTCGATAGAAAGCTTAACGCTCTGAGAAGATTCAAGCGTAGAGAGCTGTTGCGGATAGGTTATCTTGACCTGGTGCTCGGTGCCTCACTTGATTCCGTTACAAAGGCAATCTCAGACCTCGCAGAGGTGGAACTGCAGGCAGCGCTGCAGATTTCCCACGAACAATTGCGGCAAAGATTCGGGATTGAGGAGAGCGATTCCGAGAAGGCAGGTTTTGCGGTCATTGCCCTGGGGAAATTGGGAGGCGATGAGCTGAACTACAGTTCCGATATTGACATAATCTTTGTGTATAACCCTGAGAGCCTTGGGTTGAAGGAGGCAGTTGCCGCAGAGTACTATCACAAACTGGCGGAGCAGGTGGTATATTCCCTAAAAACAAGTACCAGCGATGGTTACGTCTTCAGGGTTGATACCCGTCTTAGGCCGGAAGGGCGTTTCGGCCCCTTGGTAAGGTCGCTCAATGCCTACTGCAATTACTACCAGACCTCGGGCAGTACCTGGGAAAAACAGGCCCTAATAAAGGCAAGGCCTGTTGCGGGTGATTTGAATCTGGGGAAGGCGTTTATAGAGAGCATTACGCCGTTCGTATACAAGAAGTTCCTGCGGCTGACCGAGATAAACGAGATAAAGAGGTTGAAGAGGAGAATAGAGAGTGCGGCCGAGAAGAGGGGCGATGCACACCTGGAGGTAAAAACGGGGTATGGTGGCATTAGAGACGTAGAATTTACGGTACAGTTTCTGCAGCTGTTCCATGGAGGACAGCATCCGGAGATAAGACACTATAATACCCTCCGCTCCCTGGAGCTGTTGGAGAAGGCAAGATGCCTTGAACCTCACGAAAAGAAGTCCTTGGAGGAGAGTTATGTATTTCTCAGGAAGCTGGAACATAGACTTCAGACCATGCACGAACTGCAGATTCATAAATTCTCTCCCGACGTTGGTGAACAGCGGAAGCTTGCATTGAAGATGGGGTTCCGTGACACAAGCTCTGCCACGGCAGAGTCAAGGTTTCAGAAAGAACTGGGTAGGCATACAAAAAGAACAAACCGCATACTTAATAATTTGTTTCACAACCTGTTTGGTGAGGAGGACGAGAGTTCCGCACCTGAGGTGGATCTGATTCTGGATCCGGAACATACCGACGAACAGATGGAGAACATGCTTGCGAAGTACGGTTTTAATGACCTTCCCAAGGCCCACCGCAACATTGACCTGCTTTCAAAGGAGACCCCTCCTTTTCATGATTCTCCCAGGACCAAGGCATTCTTTGCGAGCATGGTGCCAACCCTCCTGTCTATGATCAAGCGGGTTCCTGACCCCGATATGGCATTGAACAATTTGGAGCGCTGCACGGCCGCGCTCGGCGCCAAGACCATCCTCTTCCAAATGCTTTCGGAGAATCCGCAGGCCCTGGAGGTTTTCGTTGACCTGTGCGCCTACAGCCAGTTCTTGTCCGATATACTGATAAAGAACCCCGGCATGGTGGATCAGCTCATTGATTCCCTGATTATCGGTGAACGCAAGGATACGGGGCAGATGGTCAGCGAGCTCTCTAGTCTGATGACGTACGCACCGGATAAATTACGCTGTCTTCACGGGTACAAGAACCAAGAAATCCTGCGCATAGGGGTTAGAGATATACTGGGTAAGGCTAGCATAAACACTACTATGGAAGACCTCTCAGGGCTGGCAGAGGCGGTCCTTATAAATGCCTTTCACATGTGTTCAGACAGGATTGAGTGGAAAGGCAGTGTACCATCCTTTGGTGTCCTGGGCCTGGGCAAACTTGGTGGCAGGGAGATGAGTTACAGTTCGGATATTGACGTGGTTTTTGTTTATAAGGAGGCGGCAGGCTCAAGGGTTGGGGTGTCAAACCAGCTTACCGACGTCTCGCACAGATTGATGAAGGTCTTGGGAGAAATTACCGAGTGGGGCACATTGTACAAGATGGATACAAGACTTCGACCAGAGGGCAGAGGCGGCATATTGGTGACTTCTCTGGAGAATTTTAAGAAGTATTACAGCAACGATGCGAGTCTTTGGGAGAAGCAGGCCCTTACAAAGGCCAGGTGGATAGTGGGTGACGAAGGTCTTGGAAGGGAGGTTATGGAGGCAGTAGTAGACTGTATCTACACCAGGCGGTGGCATACGGAGATGGTCGGGGAGATAGGCGAGATGAGGGAGCGCATGGAACACTCCACCACGGGAAAAGACATTAAGAGGGGTTTTGGCGGGATTGTTGATATAGAGTATATCGTGCAACTCCTTCAGCTTAAATACGGCGGGGATTATCCTGACATACGGACTCCTAACACATTGGATGCACTCCACGGCATACACAACGCTCACCTCGTTGAGGAAGGGCATTATAAGTCCCTGGTATCTGCGTATGAGTTTCTAAGAAGGGTGGAGAGTCGTATACGCATCGTGCATGACATTACCCAGGACAAACTGCCTGAGTCAAGCGAGGCCCTGGATAAGCTGGCCAAAAGGTTGGGCTATTCTCCGGATGAGTTACCCCCGCCCGCAGAAAGACTCCTTGCGGATAAAGAGACCCACACCACCCTTACCCGCAGGATTTTCAGGGAGATATGCGATATTCATGGACGATAGTGCACAGGTTGCCGACCTCTTGTAAGAATGAAGGAGAGCAGGGAATATGTTTAATCAAAGGCAGTTTCGCTCTGCAAAAGAATTTGCTCTAGGAAGTAAGATATTGGTATTTCACCCTGCATTTTGCATATTGTCTCTTGTGCTTCTCACCTCTATAGCCACACCCTCTTTGGCTGCTCCTGCCGGGTGGGCTGCTACATATGGGGGTAGTTATAGTGACAGTGTCGCTTCCATCCAGCAGACTGGTGACGGGGGATATATAGTTGCTGGCAGAACAGATTCCTTTGGTGCCGGGCACATTGATGTCTGGGTCTTGAAGCTCAGACCAGACGGCACTGTGGAGTGGCAGAAGACCTACGGGGGAGGTGATTGGGACGTAGCGGACTCCATCCAGCAGACGGCTGACGGAGGGTACGTAGTGATAGGTAAGACAAAGTCCTTTGGTGCCGGGCGTGTAGACTTTCTTGTCTTGAAACTCAGACAAGACGGTACTGTGGAATGGCAGAAGACCTATGGAGGAGCTGGGGAAGATTGGGCCTCTTCCATCCAGCAGAGCAACGACGGGGGATATATAGTAGTAGGTAATACATGTGCCTCCTTCGGTGATAGTCTGGGTATGTGGGTCTTGAAGCTTCAGCCTGATGGGGCTGTGGCGTGGCAGAAAAGTTATGGAGGAAGTGACGCCGAGTCGGGCCATTCTATCTGGCAGACAGCTGATGGGGGATATATAGTGGTTGGTGATACATATTCCTTTGGTGCCGGGGGTCTTGATATTTGGGTCTTAAAGCTAAGGTCTGACGGTACTGTAGAGTGGCAGAAGACCTATGGGGGGGAGTCTAACGATGTAGCCCATTCCATCAGACAGACCAATGATGAGGGGTACATAGTGGCAGGTGAGACAAAGTCCTTCGGCGTCGGCGATGTAGACCTTTGGGTCTTAAAGCTCAGAGCTGAGGGGATGGTGGAGTGGCAAAAGACCTGTGGGGGGAAGTCTAAAGATGTGGCCCGTTCCATAAGGCAGACCAGCGATGGGGGATATATAGTGGTAGGTGAGACAGAGTCCTTCGGCGCTGGCGATGTAGACCTTTGGGTCTTAAAGCTCAGGGCTGACGGGACCGTAGAGTGGCAGAAAACCTACGGGGGTGGGTCATTTGATTTTGGCTATTCCATTCAGCAGACCGGCGATGGGGGATACATAGCGGCTGGATATACAGGCTCATTCTATGCTGAGATCCCCGACATTTGGGTTTTGAAGTTAGGGTCCGATGGTTCTATAAACCCTGCTTGTGACTTTATATACGACGTCAACACTTCGGAGGTGGACAGTAATGCCACAATTCTGGACTCCAGTGCAAGTGTTCTAGATAGCGGCGCAAGTCCACAAGACGCTGCCACTGTGATTCATAATACAGGCATTTCAGCAAACGTCTTGTGCCAATAAATTGTGTTTGAGTAAACGTCGGGAGAAGATTAAATAAACCTTTCTTTTAGAGACTTTCAGGCGGGCCGGAACAATATGCTAAGACTTTCTCCACATCAATAGTAGACTTGCTACGGCGCAGATTTGCCGTTAGTGTAGTCGGTCTGCTTAGACTGGAACGCCCGGTAACTCTATGTAACCTACCTCATATCCCTTAGAAACCGTTCCTCCTGCTACTAGGATGCGAAGTGTGCCTGCTGCTGGTGAGAGTATATCATGAAAGTCCCGCGGGCTTAGATCTTCCTTGTCAGGGGTCATACTGCCTAGAGGGATGCCTTTTTTACTTATTGGGTCTCCGGAAACAAAATACCATCCTTCAACTTTGCCTTCTATGGGGGCTTTGACAGGGACTTTTTCTCTTATTAACTTTTGATATGGTCCGTCCAAGCTGGCCACGAATGATTCCAAGAATTTTTCTATGTCCTCTAATTTTTTGATAATCTTTGCTTCATAGTCTTGTTCTTCGAGTTTCATAGTATTTCTCCGTATTATTCTGGTTCTGTCCTTTGCTTCTCCAGCTTCGACAGTGTTTCAAACTCTAAATATTCAAAAGAGGTGTTAAACCTTGATTAAAATTTACCACATCACCCAAAAAAGTAAATGGCTGGATTCAACAGGTTGCCACTGGAGTAAACAAGTAAATTAAAAGAGAGACCATTTATAGGGACATACTGGTTAAAGAGGGTAGAACTACCGCCTGAGGCCTGAGGTTAATTCCTCAATTGGTATAATTCCCGACAGGGCAATGGCCATCAATATTCCCCACGCAATAAACGCCGGGAGTATCGGGGCCATTATGGCTTTGGAGGTTGAGAGGTTGTGGACCATCTTTCCACCCAGCATTATAAGTACCAGGGTGTAAATGGTGGAGAGGTACTGCCCCGCAGAGGGTATTATCGTCAGGAGATTGGCAATAGAGCTGTATGCAAATATCCTGAAGGTGGCTTCGTAGCTGCCTGTGCCCTTCAGCAGTTTAAATGAGCCGTGAAGTATGAAGGCCCCTAAGAAAAGGCCCGCCACCCAAACGACGCCAAGTATAGGGGCCTTCTTGAGTGCATTGATTACCGTCTCGCCACCCGATTCCTGTCCGCCGGGGTAAGGAAGTCCTGAGGCAATAAGCGCCAGGTTGTAGCCTATCACGATGAGAAATACGGCTATAGAGAAGAAGAGCGGCTGAATGTAACCGCCCGTTGTCGGCATGTTTTTGAAAAAATTCTGCGGTCGGAGCGCCACCTCTCTACCGGTCTTGACGAGCCTGTCCAAAAAATCAATCAAACCAGAGAGGCCTTTCGGCCTTTTCTCTAACATTACTGGTTCCCTTCCATATCTTCCATTAGATGTGCGACTGCCTGCCGTAGCCTGTCTACCGACTCAACGGATTCTTCTTTCGTCATTTTCGCCACGCGGGTGAATTCCAAGGGCTTACCGAAGCGTATCCTTATATCGCGGTTCGCCGGATGAGGGAGCCACTCACCTTTGGGTAAGAACCCGCGGCTGCCGATTATGCACATCGGCACCACCCTCCTTCCGGCCTTCAACACGATAAGAGAAATACCCCTCTTAAAGGGTCCAAGCCTGCCGTCCAGGCTCCTCGTACCCTCGGGAAATATCAGTAGGGATTTTCCTTCTCTGGCTTTTTTGACTGCCTTTGTCAGCGTTGTATAGGATTTTCTATCCTCCTCGCGCGGCAGGGGAATGTGTTCCGCAGTTCTCATATACCTGCCCATCACGGGGACGTTAAAGACCGTATCCTTAGAGACAAAACAGAAGTTCTGGGGGATAAAACAGAAGGCAGTGTATATATCGAAAAAACTCTGATGATTGCTTATGAATATGACCGGCTCACCCTTGGGAATATTTTCTATCCCCTCTACCACCGCGTGGATTCCCAACCCCTTTGCCGCCAACCGTGCGCCCAGTCTGCAGAAGGTGTTGTATATATATTCCTTACGCTTACTGCCTGCCGAAGTGAGTGCTGCAAAAAAGTACCCTATAAGCCAGATACCGGCGACTATGGTCCATGCATATACAAGGTAAATTAGCCTGAAGGGCTTGCTTCGTTGTATGCTTACACACATCTTGGCGATTCCTCCGGCGAATATAGCATCCGTAACGGTATCTGTCAAACGAATCCAAATATCTCCACAAAATGCACAAAATGCCGTTCTGGGGGGAAGTGAAAAACTGGTAGACAGTGACCTTCTTGCCCAACGGCGCAGCGAGTCTCCGATACGGTCGTTGATTTAACTACTGTCAACGAAGTAAACTTCGTTGCCTACCGTGGTTTTACGGTGTGAGTCGTAGGGATGCGCCTCAATGTACCGTACAAACCACAATTTTCCTTGTAGGGGTAGGCCCCTGTGCCTGTCCTAAAGAAAAGGGCAACCGCAGAGGGTCGCCCCTAACATAAATGATTCATAACGCTAGGCTTGCACTTCCGCAAAAAAATGATAAGCTGTTGAGGTTGCTGGAGAAAGGAGGAGACGATGAAGAAAGCATTGCTTGTACTAGCGCTAATCTCAGCAGCCTCGGTCCTTACCGGGGCGGAGAAAAAGGACTACTATGTCGGCGTTACGCTCCTGACTAGGGACGTGTTCTATCAGCAGCTTGAGGAGGGGCTTAAAAAGGCGGCGGCGGACAGCGGCGTAACACTGCAAATCCAGTCCGCAGAGAAAGACCTTAACACGCAGACCTCGCAGATAGAGAACTTTGTCACGCAGAGGGTAAACGCACTGGTGGTTTGTCCGGTGGATTCCGTGGGCATTGGCGCCGCCATTGAAAGAGCAAACGATAAGGGTATCCCGGTCTTCACCGCCGACATCCGCTCGGAAGAGGGAAAGGTGGCCTGTCATATAGCCTCCAATAATTACCAGGGCGGTGTACTGGCGGGTAAGTATCTAGCCGGGGTGTTGGGAGACCAGGGGGAGATGGCCATAATAGACCACCCTGAGGTGGCCTCGGTTCAGGAGAGGGTAAGGGGCTTTAAAGATGAGATTAAAAATCACCCTGGAATGAGGATAGTTGACCAGCCGTCCGCCCAGGGCGACAGGGACAGGGCCATGGTGGTGATGCAGAATATGCTGCTGGCACATCCTGACCTGAAGGGAGTATTTGCCGTAAACGACAACTGCGCCCTCGGCGCACTGGCCGCACTTGAGGGTGCCGGACGTCAGGACATTATCATAGTAGGCTTTGACGCCACGCCTGAGGCGCAGCAGGCCATAAAAAAGGGCGGCGCCCTAAAGGCTGACATTATGCAGCACCCAATCGCCATAGGCAAGACCACCATCGAGACCATAGTACAGCATCTGAACGGACAGAAAGTACCGTTAGAGATACCAATAGACACGGGAATAGTAGACAAAGAGAGCCTAGAAAAGACAGCAGGCCCTGCCGATGCCACAGGCAAATAAACTCCTCCTCAAGGGGATAAACAAACAATACCCCGGGGTTAGGGCCCTTGTTGACGTGGACTTTGAGGTAGCCCTGGGCGAGGTCCACGCCCTGGTCGGGGTAAACGGCGCAGGGAAATCAACCCTGATAAAGATACTCTCCGGCGCCACCAAGATGGACAAGGGCCAAATCTCCCTCGACGGCGACGTACTGCACATCACGTCACCCCATAAGGCAATTGACCTGGGTATAAGCGTCATCTACCAGGAGTTCAATCTTGTACCCGAGTTAAGCGTTGCCGAAAATATCTTCCTTGGCAGGGAACCCCGCTCTGCACTGGGTTTTGTGGACTACAGGAGGATGTACCGGGAGGTGGATGCACTTCTCAACACCCTTGGGGCCTCCATCAGTGCCAGGACTAGGGTCGCAAACCTGGGCGTTGCGCAGCAGCAGTTGGTGGAGATTGCCAAGGCCCTGGCCGTAAAGGCCAAAATAATTGCCATGGACGAACCTACCGCTACACTGAGTCTTCAGGAGACCGAACGCCTCTTTTCCATCGTCCGCCGCCTTAAGAAGGAGGGTAAGGGCATCGTATTCATATCCCACAGGATGGAAGAAATCTTTCAGATCTCCGACAGGGTAACTGTGCTCAGGGACGGACGGCTGGTGGCCACCAAGAGATTGGATGAAATCAGCAGGGATCAACTGGTAGAGATGATACTGGGTAAGACGCTTAAGAAATATCACTCCGTGAGAGAAGCCGTCCCCAAGACAGAGGCCCTTAAGGTAGAAGGACTTACAAGGCAGGATGTCCTGGACGACATTCACTTTTCGGTAAGGGAGGGGGAGATACTGGGCATTGCCGGCCTTGTAGGGGCGGGGAAGACGGAACTTGCACGGGCAGTTGTAGGGTTAGACCACATAGACGGCGGAAGGGTATTAGTTCATGGCCGGCCAAGGCGTTTCCGCTCACCGATAGAGGCCATAAAGGCTGGTGTGGTACTTGTGCCGGAGGACAGGAAGAACCTGGGACTCATCCTGGGCCTTTCGGTCAGGGACAATATGAGCCTGCCGAATCTCCTGCAATTTTCCAGGGCCGGATTCATAAACAAGAGGAAGGAGCTTGATGCCGTCGGGCATATGATTACAAGTCTGATGGTAAAGACCCCGAGCGAGAGGCAGTTGGTGAAGAACCTCAGCGGCGGTAATCAGCAGAAGGTGGTGCTGGCAAAGTGGCTGCTCCGAGGGCAAAGGGTTTTCATCTTTGACGAGCCCACCAGAGGGATAGACGTGGGGGCGAAGGTGGAGATTTATCAACTTATCAACAACCTGGTTAAAGAGGGTGCCGCCATAGTGGTCATCTCCTCGGAGTTTGAGGAAATCCTGGAACTCAGTGACCGGATAATGGTTATGCATGCAGGGAGGGTGGTGGGCGAACTGTCGAAGGCGGAGGCCACTGCGGATAAAATCCTTTTTCTGGCAATGGGGGGTGTCCGACGGACGAACGACAGCTATACGCGCTCTAAAAATGATGAGCCTGCCCCCGCAGGTTCACATAGCCCATCCTCCGGGGGCCACAAGAAGGCATGAAGGAAACAAACCTCTCCAAGGTAAAGACCGTGGCACTGGACTACGCCATATTGATTGCCCTGGCGGTGATGTCCATATACTATGCGATAGACGCCAGGGGCTTTCCCACCCTGGAGAACCTTACCAACATCCTCAATCAGAATTCCGTTTACATCATACTCGCCGTAGGACAGACACTGGTAATTCTTACGGCGGGGATTGACCTCTCCGTGGGTTCCATCCTCGCCCTCAGTGCGGTTATATGCGCTGACGTTGCCAATCGCACGGATTGGCTCTCTTTCGGGTTGATACCCGTGGTGAGCCTGGTGGCAGTGGGGATAGGCGGGATGGCCGGGGCATTTAACGGCGCCATGATTACGGTCTTTAAGATTCCCCCCTTTATCGCCACACTGGCCATGATGACAATTGCGCGCGGTATAGCCAACATCTACTGCGATGCCAGGCCCATCGGCCACCTGCCCGCCACATTCAAGCTGATAGGGACAAGCACCCTGGGTACGGTGCCCGTACCCGTATTTATCATGGCTGCGATTGCTGCGGGACTTTTTGTTATCACGCGCTACACCGTGTTTGGCAGATACGTCTACGCGGTCGGGGGAAACGAGGAGGCGGCCCGCCTCTCAGGCATTGACGTGGCGATGACAAAGTTCTGGGTCTACGTCATAAGCGGTATGTGTTCTGGGATATGCGGTCTGATACTTGCGTCCAGGCTGGGTTCCGGAGACCCCAAACTGGGGCTGATGTACGAACTTGTATCCATCGCCGCCGTGGTTCTGGGCGGCACCAGCCT
>MHZB01000105.1 GCA_001828605.1 Planctomycetes bacterium RIFCSPLOWO2_12_FULL_50_35
AGCGCCTCCGCAATTGTTGCCCCAAGGTCTGAGAACCCTTGCCTGATGCCGAGGGAACGGGCCCTGCCGAGGACCTTGCCGTACACCAACAGGGGCACGTACTCCCGCGAGTGGTCTGTGCTGGGCGTGGTTGGGTCGCACCCGTGGTCCGCGGTAATAGAAAGGATGTCGTCATCCTTTAGAGCGTCCAGCATCTCGGTCAGGCGCTTATCAAACTCCTCCAGGCACCCTGCATAGCCCTCCGGGTCGTTTCTGTGCCCGTATTTCATATCAAAATCTATCAGGTTGGTAAAGATTATACCCCTAGAATCTTTTTTGATGCACCGTATGGTCTGGTCTATCCCTTCCCGGTTATTGCCCGTGTGTATTTCCTGCGTTAATCCCCTATGGGCGAAGATGTCTCCTATCTTGCCCACCCCAATCACGTCGAGACCGCTTTCTCTGGCTATGTCTAACAGGGTAGGTTCGGGTGGAGTTACGGAGAAATCCCTCCGCCGCTCTGTTCTTATATATTGTCTCCCTGAAACCACAAATGGCCTGGCTATGACGCGGCCCACGTTATGCCTGCCGGTCAGGATGCGGCGGGCGGTATTGCACATTTCATATAATTCCTCTACCGGTATCACCGTCTCACAGGCGGCTATCTGAAAAACGCTGTCCGCGGAGGTATAAACGATGGGGTTTCCCGTCCTTATGTGTTCCTCCCCCAGCTCCTTTATTATCTCTGTGCCCGACGCGGGTTTGTTACCCAATACGGGTCTGCCTATGGCCTTTGTAAATTTTTCTATGATTTCGCCGGGGAAACCGTTGGGGTACGTAGGAAAGGGTTTTGCGGTGACTATACCGGTAATCTCCCAGTGCCCTGTAGTGGTATCTTTTGCGCCCGAGACCTCGGTCATCTTTCCGTAGAAGGCCCTTGGGGTTATGTCGTCGCGGAGCCCCTCGATTGGTATTATCTTTCCAAGGCCCATGGCCTCTAGGTTCGGAAGTTTCAGCCCGCCCACGGCCCTGGCAGTGTTGCCCAGGGTGTTGCTTCCCTCGTCTCCGAACAGGGAGGCATCGGGCAATTCCCCTGCGCCGAGGCTGTCAAGGATAACTATCACGACCCGGCGGGTTTTAGTCATTATGATACCTCTGAAAAACTACAATTTGAAGCCTCTAAAAAGGTTTCAAATTGTCATTCCTGCGGAAGCAGGAATCCAGACATCGCAGGGCTGAAACCCTGCTGCATCTCCTTGTAGCTGCCCCATTTATGGGGTTTCATAAGCCCGATAAGTCGAGCAGCTACAATAACGCTGAACGTGGCATGACTTTGCTGCGCTCAGAATGACATAGCGTGTTAGAACAACTTTTTTAGACCTCTTTTGCTATGTCGTGCAGCCCTCTATGATGCTGGGTCCTGTGCTGGTGCCTATCCTTGTGGCGCCGGCCTCTATCATGGCCAGTGTGGTCTTGAAGTCGCGGATGCCGCCGGACGCCTTAACCCCCATGGTCTTTGGGGTATGCTGTCTGAGCAGTCTCACGTCCTCAACCCTTGCGCCGCCCTCGGCAAATCCCGTGGAGGTCTTTACGAAGTTCGCACCGGCATCTGCAATAATCTTGCACGCCTCTATCTTTTCTTCGTCCGTCAGGAAACATGCCTCTATTATCACCTTAACGATGGCGCCGCGTGCGGCCCTTACCACCCCTTCTATATCCCTGCGCACCAGGGCGTAGTCCTTGGATTTCATGGCCGACACGTTCATGACCATGTCTATCTCTTCCGCACCCTCACTTACGGCAAGCGCAGTTTCTACTATCTTTACCTCGGTACGGTTGTAACCAAAGGGAAAACCAGTTATGCTGCCTACTTTTACCGACGAGCCATTAAGGCACTCGACCGCCAGGGGGACGTACATAGGCGGGATTGCAACTGAGCAGAAGCCGTATTTCTTTGCCTCGTCGCAGAGTTTTATTATCTGTTTTCTCTCCGCATTCGGCCTTATCTGCGTGTGGTCTATCATCTTTGCCAGCTTTTCGCGAGAGAGGTTCATGGGTCTTCCTTTCCGGTGTAGATAAGAGGTAAAGCGAAGAGAATCGTGAGACTAAGAGTCATGGAAACAGGGAATCAAACGAAGATGCGTTTTAAAAACTCCAGACAGATAAAGACAACAACGGGAGATGCATCAATACCTCCCATGGGCGGGATGTACTTTCTGACCGGCTCCAGTACGGGCTCGGTTACCTTGAACAGGAACAGAGATGCCGGATGCTCGCTGTCATGGGGAATCCATGCCAGGATAATCCGTACAAATATTATTAGCTCATAAAGACCAATCAAACCGGCTATGGGTGAGCTTTGCATTGGGGATTCCTCTCAGACAGAGTAGTTGTCCAGTTAAACTGAGAGAAAATTTTACCAAGCTGCTCCTTATATTGCAAATTAATAAAGGAAACCTCTGAAAGGCCCGCAGGTTTCCTTAATGTCCCCTTCCCTGGAGGGGAGTGCCATAATTTCCTAAGCCTGCTGGTATAAGTGAATATGACCAGGTAAGAATCACCCCCACCATACCCTCCCCCCCAAGGGGGAGGATTTGTTTTGAACCCTGTAAAGCGCACTTTTTCAGAGGCTCGGTGCGTGCCAATAAATATTTTGCAGAGGTCTCCTGTTGGTGGTATTGTGTCGTAGTGGGAATGGATAGTGCGGCTATTTTATGCACTTCCCTTTCCGGGAGATGTCATATGGAGCATACCATAACGGACGACGAACGCTTTATGCAGATGGCCCTGGGGCTTGCCGAGAGGGGCCGGGGCAGGGTAGAGCCTAATCCCACGGTCGGTGCGGTGGTGGTGAAGGACGGCAGGGTTATAGGCCAGGGCTGTCATGAGTATTTTGGTGGGGCGCATGCAGAGGTGCGTGCACTGGATGAGGCAGGATCCGCTTCTCGAGGCGCCACACTCTACGTCTCCCTCGAGCCCTGCGCGCATTACGGGAAGACGCCTCCTTGTGTTGAAAGGCTTATTGCGGCAGGTCTAAGCAGGGTGGTGCTGGCTGTGATGGACCCAAACCCTCAAACGGCCGGTAACGGTGCCAGGAAGCTGAGACAGGCGGGTATCGAGGTGGTTACCGGCGTGATGGAAGAGGAGGCCAGAAAGTTAAACGCCCCCTTTTCCAAGCTGATGACCACGGGTATGCCATACGTCATCGCTAAATGGGCCATGAGTCTGGATGGTAAGACGGCGACTCGCACCGGAGACTCCCGCTGGGTCTCCTCGCAAAAATCCAGGGAATACGTCCATAAGATTCGCTCCCAGGTGGACGCGGTGATGGTGGGTATAGGTACGGTGCTCAGGGACGACCCGTTACTGACCTGTCGCCACCCGGAGGGTGGGAGGAACCCCAAGAGACTGGTGGTGGACGGGCAGGCCCGTCTGCCTTTGAACTCCCAACTGGTGCGTACCGTGTCCGAGGCAGAGGTGCTGGTGGCAACGACCGACCAGGCGCCTGCGGAGCGCATTGACAGGCTGCGCAAGGCGGGGTGCAGGCTGATAACGGTTAAGAATAAAGGGAATAGGGTAGACCTTACAAAACTGATGAAGGTGCTGGGCAAGGAACAGTTTACCAATATTTATGTTGACGGCGGGAGCACTCTAAACGCCTCTTTGTTTGAGGAAGGGCTTGTGGACAAGGTGATGGTCTTTATTTCACCGAGGATAATTGGAGGGACAGAGGCATTCCAGCCTGTATCAGGGATTGGGGTGGACATGGTGGAGGATGCCCTGAAGTTGAAAGACGTCAGCGTGACGAGGTGTGGGGAGGATGTCCTGATAGAAGGCATTGTGTCAGGTCTGCCGTGGCAGGAGGGAAGGCTGTGAGCCCAAAATATTTGCTTTACTTTCTCATGGGAGGTATTATTGTAAGCGCGGTAAGCTATTTTGGGGGGGCGGGGAGGAGCGTTTTATCTTCCTTTCTTGCCATGATGCCTGCGCTGAGTATCATTACAGCCACGCTTATTTACAAGGAGGCTGGGGTTGATGCCACAGTTTCTTATGCCAAGGGTCTCATCCTCTTTTCGCCCGCTTGGTTTTGTTACATAGTTGCTTTTATATATCTGCTGCCAAGAATGGAGCTGTGGAAGGCGATGGCAGTGTCCGTTTCCCTTTATTTTGTAGTGGCGTTTCTTACCCGAGCGGTGATGCAGGAACTTTTATGATGTTTGAGGCGAGAAGCCGTGTGTACGGTGTTTTGTTGTGTATTTTTTGTCAGTGCATCACGGCGTTGACGGCAGGCTGCGGTGTAGACGAAAAGTGGGTCAAGAGTTATGTAGGGCAGGAGCTGGAGCCTTTAAAGGAAGGCCAATACAAGCCGCTGGAGGATAGTCTTGCGCAGACCAGGGCACAGCTGGAATTGCTGCAGAAAGAGGTGGAGGAGGTGAAAAAGGCTGTAGGGTCTAAGACGCTCGAATCCACAGAGCAGATTCTGAAGGAGCATACAGAGGAGCTGCGATGGCTTCAAGAAGACCTTGATGGTATGCACACCAGGCTCACGGCCCTGGAGTCTGCAGTGCAAATCCCGGTAGGGGGTGAGGATGTATTGAGGCCGATGCCCAGGTCCACCCCAGCTGAAGTCCGTCCGCTGGTAGTCGAGGCTCCGGTAACACAACCCTTGAAGAGTGAAGACCCTGCCGTTTTGGCCGAGGAGTTGAGGAAGCTTCACTCCAGAGTAAATGAGGTTTCGAGGCAGATCGAGCACGTAGACCAGAAGTATCAAGAGGACCATAAGTATGTTGGGGGGCTGAGGGTTGCTGTAATGAATGACATAGATGCGTTGGAAGGGAAGATAACAGTGTTGGATGAGAAGGTGTCCGCTCTGAAAGATACGCAAAGGGAGATGCTTGCGGAAATGGGAAAACAGCCGCAAAAAGACGTTGAATCTCTGGAACAAAAATTCAGAGGATTGATAGAGAATTTGCCTAAGTAACAGGTGTATTTGAACAAGGTTTGTAGAAATCTTTAGCCAACGGAGATTAAAAATGAGAGAAATGTTCTTCACTAAGGCGCTTTTGTGTCTTTTATTGCTAGCTGGTTGTGGCGCTAATCAGCAGTGGGTTAAAGAGTATGTGGACCAAGAAATGACCTCTGCAAAAAATGATTTCCGGGAGAGGTTGCAGCCTCTGGAACAGGCCCTGGACAGCAATAAGGCGCAGCTACAAGCGCTGAAAGGTGATATTAACAAC
>MHZB01000106.1 GCA_001828605.1 Planctomycetes bacterium RIFCSPLOWO2_12_FULL_50_35
AACCCTTCACACAAAGAACCAAGAGCCCCCATCGTCTAGCGGCCCAGGATGCCAGGTTCTCAGCCTGGAGACCGGGGTTCAAATCCCCGTGGGGGTACTTATCGCTGGACTAGGATTTATGTAAATTTAAAGACCATATGTATGAATGTACTTACAATAGTTGATGAATACATAATTCAAGATGAAAGTACTTGCAAAAATAGCATAGATGGTATATTTCTAGGGGATTATACAGTTTTGCGGGTCATCTTCCTATGGCAACAGAGGAGACCCACCCCATGTTGTACAGCTTTGAGACTGCACCCATACACTGTGCGATAGGCATTACAAGGCTAACTTAAATACTTGTACTAGAAATGGAAGCAGGTCACTGGTTATCAGTATCTTGAAATCAAAAGAGAACGCACATCATATCGTAAATCAGTCCTACGAAAAGAGGCACAGCGACAAAGCAGAGTTAACTTATAAATAGGTTTTAAGGTCATATTTACAATATGTCCCACACTACATTGCAAAACCATTCAATAAAGCAAGACTACATAGCCTTTCTCAAGATATTCCTCACAACGGGTTTCCTTGTGCTTATTCTAGAGCTTTCACAATACTACGACGGTTACCGTTACTCTTCCAGTCACTTAGATATTTTGAGAGTTACAGCTTTCTCATGGTTCTTGATCTTGGTGGTAGTTCTTGTGCTAGCTGGGGTATCTGTTGTGATGACCACTCTAATGCGACTTACGGCACTTACAGATACCCTTTTTAAGGATGCGGTTGAGGTGGTGTGTGCAGCTCTAGTAGGACTCACATTTGTCGACTCTATTATGGCCGGTATAAGTAGGTTTCTACCTCCAAGCAATCCCCTCTCTCACAATTATTGGTTAGGTAGTATTATCCTTTTAGCGACGCTTGCTGTTGCTATTAAGGTTTATACGCAATTTTATAGGGCATTAAAACAATGGTTTAATAATGTGGTTGCATTATCATGGATACCGTGTCTCTCTTTTTCCTTGGGTATATTGATATATATAGGGCCAGGTCTTGTTACTTACTGTATTACTGAATTGAATGGGGTGGAGGCTAATGAAGGTAAGCCTAATGTATTCCTTATTACATTTGACTCAATGACTACAAGGGATATGTCTTTATATGGTTATCATCGTAGAACTACACCTTATATGGAAGAATTTGCTAAGGAGTGTTATGTCTTTGAAAATATGCGTTCTATATGCCCTAGCACATCAATAGCCCTAACAGGCGTTTTGACCGGGAAGCATCCATGGTCACAAGTCACAAAAGATAGTTCACTGCTACCAATGGACCTGACCGGCGCCCTACCACAAAAAATACAGAGCATCGCGACTGAACTCAAGGGATCCTACTACACCGTAGCTGTGGCTGGTACCGGCCGGGAGATTGCTATGGAGACGCAATTTGATGCGGCCAGAAATGACTGGGTGCATGGTAAGCTGGGTTCTTTTTTTTACGAGATATGCGGTAGAAATTTTCACCCACTTTTACCACCCTTACCCTGGGCACAACTACTTTTTAGTGGAAAAACCGCTCCTCTATTTGCAGGCGCCGTGCAGTGTTTGGGGGGACTTAAACAACGCCCCTTTTTCATGTGGACTCATATACTTCCTCCTCACCTCCCTTATCTGCCACCGCCACCATTCAAGGGAACCTTTTTGCCGGGCGAGGAGGACCTTAGCCACCCAAGTCCTACCTACGAAGAATCTGAACAGCCCTATGTGGATAAAATGAGAGCAAGATACGACGAATTTATCTTGTATGTTGACGCTTGCTTCCATTCTTTCCTTGAAACATTGAAAGAAAAAGGATTGTACGATAATAGTCTGATTATTGTCAGCTCAGACCATGGGGAATCCTTTGAAAAAGGTTATCTGTATCATGGACAAAGCCCGCAATTATACGAGCCGGAACTCCGCATCCCATTATTGATCCACTTTCCAGGTCAATCTGACGGCTCTCGTATATCTGTCCTGGCAGGGCAGGTAGACCTGGTCCCCACTATCATAGACATTCTCGGTAAGCCCATCCCTTCCTGGGCGGAAGGAAAATCTCTGCTACCATACATACAAGGGAAAATTTCCAATGGTAATAAGGCAACGTATTCTATGAGTGGAGGGAAGCTTGCTGTGCTTCAAGGGAATTACAAATTTGTACGACTTCCACACGGGACGGAAAAATTGTATAATCTTGAAAAGGATCCGAACGAGTTAAAAGATATTCTTTGTGAAGAGCCGGATGTTGCGGCGCGGCTGCGAGAACTTATTCACAACCGTAAGAAGCCTAACAAAATGGTAGAAAAGTGAGATGCCCAAGAAAATGTTCATTAACATTCTCCTGTTAGTGCTGTTCATCCTTTATCCTAAAGAGGCATATGCGTACGTTGACCCTGGAACGGGGGGGTATATTTTCCAGGTACTTTTTTTGTTTTTCTCTGCCATTATCGGTTTTTTAGCATTTTTTAGAAACAAGGTTGCGACAGTAATTAGCAGCGTACTAAGGCCTATTAAGAACCTCTTAATTAAGATCGGAGTGTTAAAGTAATCTTCGCCGTGGCGTGGATATTTATGATTTGAGAAGGCTGGCGACCTGCTATCCAAAAGGACTGTGCTTCAGGTAATCGTTATCCACAGACGCTTTCTACGCTACATATTTATTTCGTAGCATGCCCTATTATGATAAAAATTCCAATAGAAGAAGTCTCTTTTAATCCTACCTCTTATATTGATCCGAATGGGAGGGTCTTTGAATGGAAAGGAGAGATATTCCGTGCCATAAGTCCAAAAATGGCCCCTTTTTACCTAGAACTCTGGGAAAAAGAAGTTTTTAAAGAGCTGCAGGATAAAGGGTTGCTCGTTAAAACAGAACGTACGTCTTTCGGTATAGAAAATTGCGACCTGGTCCTGAAGCACAGTAAAATATCCTTTCAAACCTATTGTACAGAATGGCCGGCTCCCATGCTTAAAGAGGTCGCCTTACTGACATTGGATATCAACCTGAAGCTGGCAGAATCTAATTTGACCTTGCAGGATGCCTATCCATGGAATGTATACTTCGAAGGCACCAAACCTGTTTTTGTGGACATTTGCTCTATTATTCCAGTTGACCCTGATTTAATCTGGGGGGCGTATCACCAATTCTGTCGGTTCTTCTTATATCCATTATACTTACATTCAAATGGCAAGGGGAAAATAGTCCGTTCTCTGCTTATGCATTATTGGGAAGGTGTGCAAGACAACGATTTCCTTAATGCAATTCCCGTTTCATACAAATTAACTCGTCCCAGAATAATGTTTAGGATAATTTTGCCCTCTTTATTAGAGCGGATATTTAATGCTTTGCCTCCCAACTGGCAGGCCAAATTTCGTAATCAGGGTGGGCGGCTTCATAACAAATTTAATACCCCTGCCTTGCGTATCAAGTTTCTAAGTACCCTTCGAAGGGATGTAGAATCAATAAACGTTTCTGCCCAGAGAACACACTGGTCCAATTATTATCAGGAAAAGTTTCCTCTTCTTGAGGACACACGTAATCCGAATGCAAAGCAAAAAATTATTTCTAATGTCTTGGATAGATTAAGCCCTAAGACAGTCTTAGATATAGGTTGTAATACAGGATACTATTCTATAATGGCGGCAGAAAAAGGAGCCAAGGTTGTTGCCTTGGATAAGGATGAATCTTGTATATCTCAACTTTACTACAAGGCGAAAGAAAAAGGGCTTTATGTTACTCCATTAGTAATGGATTTCATAAACCCCTCACCAAGTTTTGGATGGTGCTGTAAGCAATTTCCATCTGCAATTGAGCGTCTAAAGTGCGAGGGAGTATTGTGTCTTTCCTTAATCCATCATTTGGTGTTAAAACAGTGGCAAAACTTTGACCGTCTGGCAGAGGCCTTAAGTGCCTTCTCGGATAAGTGGGTGCTTCTAGAATTCGTTCCTCGGGAGGATGAGTACGTAAGGGCCCATTGGGACGAACGGTTTGACTGGTATTCCCTCGAAACCCTGGTCAAGCACCTTTCCAGTCACTTCCGTAAAATTCAAGTCTTTGATTCATATCCAGAAGGTCGTAAGCTGCTAGTTTGTGAGAAATGAAAAGCCTTGGTGCAAGTTAGTATTGCAAGGCTAAATTTTGTTTCACCATAAGCCCCCCGTTGACAAGCTTAGGAGGGCTTTCGCCCCTAAGCGTCTAGCGGCCCAGGATGCCAGGTTCTCAGCCTGGAGACCGGGGTTCAAATCCCCGTGGGGGTACCGTTGCTGAACTAAATCCCACGCAATTTTCAAAACCTGTCCATCAAAGTTTCCCGCCGCCACAGTCCGTTTGAGATCCCTTAACAACTCCATTCCTGTATCTTTCTCTATTAAGCTGATTTAGGTAAACAAGATAATCATCTTCCCTATCTCGAGACCTCTGAAAATGTGCTTTACGGGGTTCAAACCAGATTTTCCTACCCCTTGAGGGGGAATGGTAAGGGTGGGGGCGGCTTAGCATATTTATTTACACCAAGTATACTTAGGATGTTAGAGTATCACCCTCCCCCCTCCCCTCAAAGGAGGGGGGCATTAAAGAAACCTATAGAGTTTTGCAGAGGTCTCATCCCCTCAAGGAAGGGGAAAAATTTAAAGGTATTAACAGACTTTTGTAGAGTCCTCTGTCTAAGATAAGAGGCATTTGTGGGCTTATCTACCACTAAGTTTACACCCGCCGCAGGCGGCTTACGGCAAGAAGAAACAGGTTGTCAGAACACTTCACTGGCAGGTTTCCTTGTTGCAGGTCGATCACCTTCCGTGCGATAATATTTTTAGAGGTGCTGCAGTCTCAATCATAGCGATATTTACCTCCTTTCAGCGCTATGACCCACTTGAGGCTGTAGCACCTCTATTTGTTGGAGCGAAGGCTTCAACCCTTCCATAACCGGCGCAGTCCAAGCCCCCTTACCCAGTAACAGAAAGCCCCTCATCTGTATATGCAAGGTATAGAGACAACCGGACAATAGAGGATTATTTCGCGGGAAGAGGAGTGCACCAATCCTCCGACCATTTCGGCATGGTGAGACAAAATGCCTGTAACAGGCGCCTACTCCAGTTCCTCCAGTTCAGCCTTTGGGGTGCGCATCATCAAATCGCCTACCGCAGTACGCGGGTCTTTGTCTTCGTATAGAATACTGTAGATCTCTCGGCAGATAGGCATATCTACTTCGTGCTTCTTAGCCAATAAGTTGACCGAGCGTGTTGTAAAGACGCCTTCGGCTACCTGTTCCATACCTTCCAGCACCTCTTTTATCTTCTCGCCCTTACCAATCTCCAGGCCAACGCGTCTATTTCTCCCATAGGGGCTGATACAAGTAGTAATAAGGTCGCCGAGTCCGGTAAGCCCGCTGAATGTGGCCTTCTGTCCGCCCATTTTGACACCCAACCTGCTTATCTCCACCAAGCCCCTTGTGATGAGGGCTGCCTTGGTATTGTCCCCGAACTGCAACCCCTCGCATATCCCGGCGGCGATGGCGATAACGTTCTTCACCGCCGCGCCCACCTCCACGCCTATCGTATCGGGATTGGTGTAAACCCGAAACCGGTCCGTAAAGAAAACTTTTTGTATCTCCTCGCACATCTCTCCGCCGGAGACGACCGCAGTGGTAGGCAGTCCCCGCGCCACCTCCTCCGCGTGACTAGGCCCCATCATGAGTGTCACAGGAACATCTCCAAGAACGTCCTTTATCACCTGGCTCGCAAGCAAGAGTGTCTCGTTCTCAATGCCTTTAACCACACTCAATACCGCAGTGCCGTTTACGTAGTAGGGCTTAAATCTTTTCATGACAGACCTGAGATACGGGGTGGGAACGGCCACCACGATAAGTTCTCTGCCATCGGATGCCCGACTCAGGTCGCTGGTAAGTGGAAGGTCGGCGGGGATGGAAACGCCGGGGAGGTACTTGACGTTTTCCCTCTTTTTCTTCAGGAATTCAACATACTCCCGAGTGTTACCCCAGAGCAGGGTATCGTAGCCCTTTTTATGGAGTAAGAGCGACAGGGCGGTGCCCCAGCCACCGCTGCCCAGGACAGAAATCCTTCTAAAGGGCTTCATTATGGTTATGATTTTTCGGCGGGCAACCCCTCTAAAAGGGGCGCATAGACTGTCCCATTCTCGTAAACGGGGAAAGCGGCGCAGAAGTCTGCCACCTCTTTCTTAACATTTTTTTTGACGTCTTCATCCCAAGGGGACGAAAGGACCCGGTCTATCCATCCTGCGATTGAGGCCATCTCCTGTTCTTTCATCCCTCGCGTGGTGGCGGCGGCAGAACCCAGACGGATACCGCTGGTCTCGAAGGCCCCTCTCTCATCAAATGGGATGAGGTTCTTGTTTACGTAGACGCCCACCTGTGCCAGACACTCCTGGGCGTCTCTGCCCGAGATGTCTTTATTGGTAAGGTCGAGCAGGAACAGGTGGTTATCCGTGCCGCCGGTAATCACCTCGTAGCCCCTGTTCATAAGCTCCTGCGCAAGGGCCCGTGCGTTTATCACGGTCTGTCTCTGGCGGTCGCGGAATTCGTCGGTCATGGCATCCTTGAAGCCCACGGCCTTGGCCGCAATGATGTGCATAAGGGGGCCGCCCTGCATGCCCGGAAAGACCATCTGGTCAATCTTCGCCGCATACTTTGATTTACACAGTATGAAGCCACCGCGCGGCCCGCCGAGCGTCTTATGGGTGGTGGACGTTACAAAATCTGCATACGGCACGGGGTCTGGGTGTTGTTTGCCTGCTATAAGCCCGGCTATGTGCGCCATGTCCACCAGCAAAAGAGCGCCCACCTCGTCCGCAATCTCCTTAAATTTCGCAAAATCTATCGTGCGGGAATAAGCGCTGGCGCCCGCAATAATCAGGTCAGGACGGAAACTCCGCGCCTTCTCCATAATGGCGTCGTAGTCCAGGAGCTTTGTCTCCCTGTCAACGCCATACGTAGCGGCCTCATATATCTGCCCCGAAAAATTTTTCTTAAATCCGTGAGTAAGGTGTCCACCATGCCTTATGTCCATCCCGAGCACCTTGTGCTCGGGCGAGAGGGCTGCAAAATAAACTGCCATATTGGCCTGTGAGCCTGAGTGGGGCTGAACGTTGACGTGTTCGGCGCCAAAGAGCTTCTTGGCCCTCTCCATCGCTAAACGCTCCACCGTGTCCACGTTATCGCAGCCGCTGTAATATCTCTTGTTGGGATAGCCCTCGGCATATTTATTTGTAAGGACGGAACCCTGGGCCTCAAGAACGGCAGGGGTACAATAGTTCTCGGAGGCTATAAGCTCCAGATGAAACTGCTGACGCTCCAACTCTCCCTGAATTGCCAGCCAGACCTCCCGGTCAACCTGCTTTAGAGAATAATCCATCTATACCCCTTCCTTGTTTCGTTTCATTAGGGGGCCCTGACCACTGAAGGCCCCTGCTTTGCAAGTTTCTGCCTGAGATAGGCATCTATAAAATCGTCAATTCCCCCGTCAAGCACCGCCTGCGTGTTGCCGGTCTCTTTATCCGTGCGCAAATCCTTCACCATGTTATATGGATGGAGCACATAGGACCGTATCTGGTGGCCCCAGGCTATCTCCCCTTTTTCGTCGTAGAGCGCGTCTCTTTCCTTCTCTCTCTCCTTCTCCCTCAACTGATAAAGCCTCGCCATCAGCATACTCATGGCCGTCTTTCTGTTCTTGTGCTGGGAACGCTCGTTCTGACACTGGACTATAATCCCCGTGGGCAGGTGAGTAATCCTTACGGCAGAGGACGTCTTATTCACGTGCTGTCCACCGGCGCCGCCCGCCCGAAACGTATCAACCTTTATGTCCTCCGGCCGCACCTCCACCTCTTCCCCCTCATCCATCTCAGGGACAACATCTACTGCCGCAAAGGACGTGTGACGCCTCTGGTTCGCATCAAAGGGGGATATCCTGACAAGTCTGTGCACGCCAACCTCTGCACTGAGATACCCATAGGCCCATTCACCCTTCACATGCACAACCACACGCTTAACGCCAGCCTCCTCGCCCGGCTGCAGGTCCACCACCTCATGAACGTATCCGTTCCTCTCCATCCACCGTGTATACATCCTCAGCAGCATTGCGGCCCAGTCGCACGACTCCGTACCTCCAGCACCGGCATGTATGCTGAGATACGCATTGTTGCTGTCGTAGGGATGGCTGAGCAAGGCCCTGATTTCAACCCCTTCCAGCCTCTTTTGAAAGGCCCGCACATCTCGTTCCAGCTCCGGCACGATCGTTTTGTCCTCGTCAGCAAACTCGGCGAGCACAACGATATCTTCCCAGGTGCTCTCCAGTTCTTTAAGTGGCGTAGTTATCTCCTTAAGACGTTTGAGCTTTTTCAAGGTTTCCTGGGCCTTTTGTTTGTCTCTCCAGAGGTCGCCGGAGGCTATCTCCTTCTCCAGCTGTCTTTGTTCTTTTTCCCTGGTATCCAGGTCAAAGAGAGTCTCTTAGGCTTACGAGGCGTTCACGGAGGGTAGTTAAGTCTTTTTCCATACTGCTACAACCTTCACACTTTATAGGTCCATTTATTCAAAAGACGGATTATATTTTGAAGTATCATAAAAGTCAAACGTTTTTAAGTGCCGTAATAATCCAGTACTTGCACCAAACACTATTATATAATAAAATCAACAAAAATACACCTAACGGAACCTATGAAAAGTTGTTCTAAAACCACGCGTCATTCTGAGCGAAGCGGGTCATCCGCCTCTGGCGGAGATGCGCCTTTGGCACAAATTTAATGGGTAGACAACGACCTTTACGGTCGTTGATTCAGGCTTTGGAGTTCCCGTGGGGTGCGCCTGGACGCACCAATTCCCTTCGGGGTGTCGCAGGGCTAAAGCCCTGCGACACCCGCTTCTTATAAAAAAGGGGCATCTACAGGGGGTTGCCCCTGCAGTTTGTATAGCAATAACATGCGCGTAATCGCAGGCACGGCAAAAGGGAGGCGGTTGTCCTGTCCCAGGGGCTTGGAGATACGGCCGGCACGGGATAGGGTAAAAGAATCCCTTTTCAGCATACTGGGCGAGATTGTAATAGACCGTCCCGTCCTCGACCTCTTTGCCGGCACGGGGGCTGTGGGTATAGAGGCGCTCAGCAGGGGCGCGCAGTCCTGCCTGTTCATTGAGAACAACACCTCGGCAATAACCTACATAAACAGGAATCTTCGCACCGCAGGGCTGGAGTCCAGAGGGAGAATACTCAAGATGGACGTATTCAGGGTCTTGTCCTACCTTGTGAAGAAAGGCGAATACTTCGAGTTATCTTTTGTAGACCCCCCATACAAGATCATTGAAAACGCAAAGGACAAAAAAAGGCTGCTCCAGCTCCTTGAGGGTCTTGCAGAGCATGATATACTGAGATACCCCGGCATAGTCGTGATTGAGTACAGGGCCAAGTGGGCTGAAATTCCTGACAACATAGGCAAGCTTGTCCGCTTTGACGAGAGGGGCTACGACGCCACCCACCTGGGCTTCTGGCACCTTCCGGACTAGTAGGGACGTATCGCAATATATCCCTAAGTCTAATACTCTGTGCCATTCTGAGCGAAGAATCTGTTTTCCATAGAGGTAAGCGTAGGACCATTGAATCCAAAAAAGACCATTACTTTGACCGCCCCGGCGAAGATAAACCTCTTCCTGGAAGTGCTGGGGAAGAGACCAGACGGCTATCACGAGCTGGAGACGGTCATGCAGGCGGTAGACCTGGTAGATACGCTGACGCTGGAGGTAACAGACCAAGGCATAGAACTTACCTGTACCGAACCTGACATCCCGTGCGATGAAAACAACCTGGCATGGAAGGCCGTTCGTGTATTCCAGAAGGAAACCGGTATAAAAGGGGGTGCCCGGATTCACCTGGTGAAAAGGATTCCCATAGCGGCGGGACTTGGGGGCGGGAGCTCCGACGCCGCAGCCGTACTGAAAGGCCTGAACACCTTATGGAACACACAACTGAGTGGGACAAGATTAATGGATATGGCCGCGCAACTGGGTTCGGACGTCCCCTTCTTCATAAAGGGCGGTACCGCCCTGTGCAAGGGTAGGGGAGAGATTGTAACCCCATTGGAGGTCAGGCGCAGGTTTTCGTACGTAATCCTTTACCCTGACATAAAGATTTCTACCGCCAGCGTTTACAAGAACCTGAAAATTGATTTGACAATAAAAAGAAAAGATGTTAATTTTATACTTGACGTACTTTCGTCGGACAATGTTAATGCTCTAAACATCTCGCTCTTTAACAGACTAGAAGAAGCCGCTTTGGAGTTGTATCCAGAGCTTCGAAGATATAAAAGCCTTCTTGAAAGCTACCTTTCAGACGGGGTACTGCTATCAGGAAGTGGATCGGCCATCTACGGACACTGTGAAAACCAGAGGGAGGCGAAAAACGTCAAAGAACAGTTAGACAAACTGGGAATAGAGAAGGCTTTTGTAGTATCAAACCTATAGCCTACTGCGCCGTCTTGAGTAAAAAGAGGGGGGGATGTACCGTGGAGATTACAGAAGTTAGGGTGAAACTTACCGAAGCCAAGAGAAACAGATTGCAAGCCTTCTGTAGCATTACCATCGACAATGATTTTGTAGTAAGAGATTTGAAGATCATTGAGGGCCAAAAAGGGGCCTTCGTGGCCATGCCCAGCAGGAAACTAACCGACAGGTGCTCAAAATGCGCCGGGAAGAACCATATGCGGGCAAGCTACTGCGGCGAGTGCGGTGCAAGACTGGATGAGAGACGCGGACTGAAGAACCAGGATTATTCCGGAGGAAAGATAAAGCTCTACGCAGACACTGCTCATCCGATAAATTCAACATGCCGAGAATATATACAACAACGTGTACTAACAGCCTATAAGGAAGAATTAAAGAAATCTGCCCAACCGGGATATAAACCTACCAAGATGACGGATGAAGATATTGATTACGATGAAGAATATGTCGAAGGAAACCAGGAGCCACGTTTTGGAGAGGGCATTTTGCCCTGATCTAAGGCCCACCGTATCCCGATGCCTGGTGGCGACGCGCTTAGTAGGTGTAGCCACCTAAGTCGCCCACCGGCAAGCCAAGCTTTCTAGGCCCCCTTGTTTTGTGACGGCGACCCATCCTTTTCGCTCTCGTATTATATTTCATTTTCATAACGAAAGGAGATCTCTGAAAAAATAGTTTAATCATCAATTCAATGGGTAGCCGCAGGCTTTAGCCTGCGTTTTAACACACCCCCTACCCCTCTTGATAGAGGGGAGGCGCACCCGTAAAGGGTGCGGCTACATTTACATCTTCAATTTTGGTACTTTTGCAGAGGTCTCGAAAGATTTTCTGAACAAAATGGCAAAGACAGGCGCACAGATACTTATAGATACGCTAATCAATCAGGGGGTGGAGTACGTCTTCGGCATACCGGGTGGCGCAGTCTTGCCCCTTTTTGACACCCTCTACAGCTCACCCATAAAATTCATACTGACCAGGCACGAACAGGGCGCCGGACACGCAGCGGACGGTTTCGCCAGGGCGACGGGCAAGGTGGGGGTCTGCATGGTGACCTCCGGACCGGGTGCCACCAATCTCACAACGGCCATCGCCACCGCCTTCATGGATTCCGTACCCATCGTGGCCATCACGGGACAGGTAAAGACCAACCTTATAGGGAACGACGCCTTCCAGGAAGCCGACGTGATGGGCATAACGCGCTCTATTACCAAACACAGCTATCTTGTGAACCGTCTGGACGATTTGCCACGGATAATACATGAAGCATTCTACATAGCCAGTACAGGCAGATGCGGCCCGGTCGTGATAGACCTCCCCGTTGACATAACCATGAAGTGTTCGGACAGCGCACCGCCGGGAGCTATTGACCTGCCCGGTTATAAGCCCAGATACTACGGCAATCCGAGGCAGATCAAGCTGGCCGCCGAGGCGATAAACAAATCCAAACGGCCCGTGCTCTACACCGGAGGCGGCATCATCCTCTCGGGATGCTCACAGGAGCTTCTTGAACTAGCAGAGAAGGCCAATGTGCCCGTCACCACCACGCTCATGGGCCTGGGGGGATTTCCCGAGACCAATTCTCTTTCGCTTGGGATGCTGGGAATGCACGGTACCGGCTATGCCAACCATTCCGTTCAAGAATCAGACCTGCTCATAGCAGTTGGCGCGCGCTTCGACGACAGGGTCACCGGAAAGACTGACGAATTCGCGCCAAATGCCGAAATCATCCATATTGACATAGACCCGGCTTCCATAAGTAAAAACGTCCAGGTAGACATCCCTGTGGTGGGCGACGCCAAGAACATACTTATCGAACTTGTGAAACACGTGCGCTTTGAGGAAAGGAAGGAGTGGTTCGATCAAATAAACGAGTGGAAGGAAAAATACCCCCTCTCCTACGACAATAAGGGAGACGACGTTAAGCCACAGTACGTCGTCGAACAGATATACGAGGCCACAAACGGCAATGCCATAATAACCACCGAGGTGGGTCAAAACCAGATGTGGGCGGCGCATTATTACACGTTTACCAGGCCCCGCACGTTCATATCCTCAGGCGGGCTTGGGACCATGGGCTACGGATTCCCGGCCGCAATAGGCGCACAGTTGGGGTGTCCCGACAAAACGGTAATTGACATTGCGGGTGACGGAAGCTTCCAGATGAATATCCAGGAGCTGGCCACTGCCGTGCACTACAAGCTGCCCGTAAAGGTGGCGATATTAAATAACGGATACCTGGGTATGGTCCGTCAGTGGCAGGAACTCTTTTACAACAAACGGTATTCTCACACAAGACTGCACGACAACCCGGATTTCGTCAAGATAGCGGAGGCGTATGGCGCAAGAGGTTTCCTGATTGATAAGAAAAAGGACGTCAGACCCGTCATCGAGGAGGCCCTTTCCATAAAGGGGCCCGTAGTAATGGACTTCAAAGTAACGGCGGAAGAAAACGTCTTCCCCATGGTCCCAACAGGCCAGGCCATCAATCGAATGATAGGCGGCATGGCCTAGATTAACTACTATTACAACCATGAAACACACGATAACCGCAATAGTTGGAAACAAGGTGGGCGTCCTGGCCAGGATTGTCGGCCTCTTCAGCAGCAGGGGATTCAACATAGACAGCCTCAATGTCGGCGAGACCGATAATCCCAACCTCTCCAGGCTTACCATCGTAGTCAATGGGGACGACGCCGTGCTCGAGCAGGTCAGAAAACAGCTCGGCAAGGTCATAGACGTGTTAAAGGTAAGCGACCTCACAAACCAGCCGTACGTAGAGAGAGACCTGATGCTGGTCAAGGTCAACGCCCCGCCGGGGAAAAGGAACGAAATACTAGAGGTCGTGGACATCTTTAGAGGAAAAATCGTTGACGTGGGACAGAAAGAGATGATAGTGGAACTCTCCGGTACGGAGGACAAGGTAGCGGCGATGTTAAAACTACTTCAGCCCTACGGTATAAAGGAAACAGCCAGAACGGGCCAAATCGCTATGTTAAGGGGAACAAAATAAGATGGCAACAATCTACTATGACAGTGATGCAGACCTGAAACATTTGAAGGATAAGAAAATAGCGGTCATAGGTTACGGCAGTCAGGGGCATGCCCAGACCCAAAACCTCAGGGACAGCGGACTCGACGTCCTCATAGGTCTCAGGCCCGGCGGGCGCAGCTACGAATCGGCCATGTCCCATGGCTTTAGCCCTGTAAGCATCGAGGAGGCCACAAAGGCAGGGGACATCATACACATATTACTGCCGGACGAGGTTCATGTCTCCGTCTACGATTCCCAGATTGGACCTCACCTGAGAAAGGGCAAGACCCTCAGCTTTTCCCACGGATTTAACATACACTTCAAACAGATAGTGCCACCCGACGGTATTGACGTCATAATGATCGCCCCGAAGGGGCCGGGAACCCTGGTAAGGTCGGAATATCAAAGGGGAGGCGGGGTGCCCTGTCTTATGGCCATACACCAGGATGCATCCGGTACGGCAAAAGACACTGCCCTGGCCTTTGCCAAGGGCGTAGGAGGCACCCGGGCCGGCGTCATTCTGACCACCTTTGCAGAGGAAACCGAGACAGACCTCTTTGGGGAACAGACGGTGCTCTGCGGCGGCGTATCGGCCCTGATAAAGGCAGGTTTTGATGCCTTGGTCGAGGCTGGTTATCAGCCGGAACTCGCATACTTTGAGTGCGTGCACGAGATAAAACTAATCGTAGACCTGATCTATGAAGGCGGTCTCGCCCACATGAGAAACACTGTAAGCAACACCGCCGAATACGGAGACCTTACAAGGGGACCCAGGGTGATCGATAATCATACCCGCAAAGAGATGAAGAAAATACTCAAAGAAATCCAGGACGGTCAGTTTGCCAAGGAATGGGTCATGGAAAATAAGACCGGAGGAGTCAAGTTCAACGCCCTTCGTAAAAATGAAAAGGAACTCCTCCTTGAAAAGGTAGGCAAGGAACTCCGCCAAAAGATGCACTGGATAAATGCAAAATAGTTGTGATTACCCTAACCTTAAGGTAAAATAAATTTCATAATGCTATTTGTCCCTTAAGGCGGTTAAATAATGAGTCGAATCACCATACTCGATACCACCCTGAGAGACGGCGAGCAGTCCCCGGGTGTGAGCCTCAACCTCCACGAGAAACTCCAGATAGCTCACCAACTTGCGCGCCTTGGAGTAGACGTCATAGAGGCAGGTTTTCCCATCGCCTCTCCGGGTGACTTCAATGCCGTCAAGGCAGTCGCGGACGAGGTAAAAGGCGTCGGCATTCAGGCGCTCGCCCGCACACTGGAGAAAGATATAGACCGTGCCGCCGAGGCCGTTAAGGGCGCAGAGAAGCCCATGATACACGTATTTCTTGCCACCTCCGAAATCCACAGACGGCACAAGCTCAAGAAGGCAAAGGAGGAAATTCTTAGACTGGCCACTCGCGCCGTACGGTACGCAAAGGGGTTCACCGACGACGTAGAGTTCTCGCCGGAAGACGCCTCAAGGACCGAACCCGAATTCCTGCGCGAGGTGGTAGAGGCGGTAATAGACGCCGGGGCCACCGTGGTCAACATCCCCGACACCGTGGGATATGCAGTACCGGAGGAATTCGCCAGGCTGATTGAGTATCTCATAAAAGAGGTCAGGAACGTAAGCAAAGCCGCCATAAGCGTTCACTGCCACAACGACCTGGGGCTGGCCGTTGCCAATTCGCTTGCCGCCATAAAGGCCGGGGCTGCCCAGGTGGAATGCACCTTAAACGGAATAGGCGAAAGGGCAGGCAACGCCGCCCTCGAAGAGATAGTCATGGCCCTCAACACCCGCAAGGACTTTTACAACTACACCACCGGCATCGTCACCCAGGAGATAATGACCACCAGCCGCCTGGTAAGCAGCCTTACCGGTCTTCGAGTGCAGAGGAACAAGGCGATAGTCGGAGAGAACGCCTTTGCACATTCCTCAGGCGTGCATCAAGACGGCATCATCAAGGAACGAACCACTTACGAGATAATGAGGCCCGAGGATATCGGACGCGGAAAGACCCGTCTCCCCCTGGGAAAACTCTCCGGGCGAAACGCCTTTATGCAGAGAATCAAGGAGTTAGGATACGGGCACCTCGATAAAAACGAACTGGAAGAGGCATTCAACGAGTTCAAGGTCCTGGGCGACAGAAAAAAGAACATCCACGACGAGGACATAGAGGCGCTTGTGATAAACATACTTGAGGAGAGCCCGCCGGTCTTCCGCCTCGAGAGCATGAGGATAGACTGCGGCCCGGGCACCACACCACTGGCAG
>MHZB01000107.1 GCA_001828605.1 Planctomycetes bacterium RIFCSPLOWO2_12_FULL_50_35
CTCTGTAAGTTGGTTAAAGAGACGGATATAAGGGTAGAGGACGGCCAGGAAGGCATCCGGGTCCTTGTAGACGGCGAGGACGTTACCAGGGAGATAAGGGACCCCGCTGTAACGGAGCGGGTGCACTTCATCGCAAGCCTTGCAAGGGTAAGGGAGCCTCTGGTAGAGCGGCAGAGGGCGGCGGCGGAGGGGGTGGACGCAGTGGCTGAGGGAAGGGACACGGGTACCGTTGTGTTCCCCCACGCGGACAGGAAGTTTTACCTCTACGCCCAGCCTGAGGAAAGGGCCAGGAGGCGTTATGCGGAGCTTAGGCCGGACAATAAGGGTCTAAACTACGAAGGGATACTCGAAGACATAAGGCGGAGAGACCGACGGGACAGCACCCGCGAGGCCTCTCCCCTGCGCATCGGCCCGGACTTTATCAGCCTTGATACCACGGGGCTGGATGTGGAAGAGGTTGTTGAACGACTGTTGCAAAAAATCTAGCCCTCAAGTAGAATATGAAAAATCAGTGGAAGTTTTAAGGGCTGTATGGTATGGTTTTTTGCGCATATTGGCCCAGCTCGTGTTTCCTGCCTTCTGGCGGTACAGGTCCTTTGGCAGGGAGAATATACCCGACAGCGGCGGGGTTTTGATTGTAAGTAATCACCAGAGTTACGCCGACCCCCTGCTGATAGGTGTGGGGCTGAACCGTCAGATCCACATAATGGCAAGGCGGTCGCTCTTCCACAAGCACGTTCTTTTCCGTTGGTTGATATTGTCTCTAAACGCCTTTCCCCTTAATAACAACGGGAGTGATGTCGGAGCGATTAAGGAGGCTATAAGGCGTTTAAAGAGGGGTAATCTCGTCCTAATGTTCCCCGAGGGGACGCGGACGGAAGACGGCAGCATAGGGGAGATTCATCCCGGCATAGCTGCCATAGCCAAGAGGTCGTGTACTCCGGTGGTGCCGGCGGTGATTGACGGTGCTTTCGAGACCTGGCCGAGGACGAGAAAACTTTTTAGGTTTGGTCCCGCCGTGAAGGTGGCGTTTGGTCGGCCTCTTTATTGCGACGGCTCCGCCGAGGAGTTTACAAAGGAAGTGGCATCGGATATGCTACGGCTTCAGAGTTTTCTAAAGAGTAAATGTTAACTTTTATTGTTAAGAGAAGGGGATAAATGCCTAGAGTTGACGTGGTAAGACAATACGATATTGACCTGGCAGAGATTGAGAGAGAGGTTGAAGCGGCGGTAGGCGTCGGTCTGCCAGGGGAGATGGAGAAGGTCTATACGGAGTCTATAAGGAATTTTGAGGCTGGTTCCATCCTTAAGGGGAAGGTACTTGCCCTCACGCCGACAGATGTGATTATTGACTGCGGATACAAATCAGAGGGCGTTATCCCCAGCGACGAATTTGACAACATATCCAGACTGAAAGTTGGAGACGAGATAGAGGTACTGCTCGAGACCGTAGAAGACGATTCCGGCCTAATAAAACTTTCGAAGAGAAAGGCTGATCGCATAAGGGGCTGGGAGAAGGTTATTACAAGATACAAAGAAGGAGATGTGGTAACCGGTACCGTTACCAGAAAGATAAAGGGCGGCCTGCTGGTTGACCTTGGCATACCCGTCTTCCTGCCTGCCTCTCAGATAGACGTAAAACCCCCTGGGGACATAGCAGAATACATAGGCAAGGAGGTAACCTGTAAGATATTAAAGATAGACGAGACCAGACAGAACATTGTCGTATCACGCCGAAGACTCCTGGAAGAAGAACGGGAGGGATTGAAGCTGCAGCTTCTGGCGGAGATAAAAGTCGGCGACCTCCGTAAGGGTGTGGTAAAAAACATAGCCGACTTCGGTGCATTTGTTGACCTGGGCGGTCTGGACGGCCTTCTTCATATTACGGATATGAGCTGGGGCCGCATAAGCCACCCCACAGATATGCTGACGATAGGACAGGAGATAGAGGTGCGGGTGCTGGGGATAGATAAGGAGAAGGAAAAGATTGCCCTGGGCCTCAAGCAAAAGACGGAAAGCCCGTGGGCGAAGGTGGAGGAACGGTATCCTGCCGGCAGCAGGGTTTCAGGTCAGGTGGTCAATATAATGCCGTACGGGGCCTTTGTTAAGCTGGAAGACGGCATAGAAGGTCTGGTACATGTGTCGGAAATGTCCTGGACCAGGCGAGTAAATCATCCATCCGAGATGGTGTCAATAGAGGATACGGTCGAGGTATTGATACTAAAGGTCAATAAAGAGAAACAGGAGATTTCTCTGAGTATGAAGCAAACAGAGGAGAATCCCTGGGACCGTATAGAACAGAGATACCCACCGGGCAAGAAGATCTCCGGAACGGTCAGAAACCTGGCCAACTATGGGGCATTTGTCGAGATAGAGGATGGTATAGACGGACTTCTCCATGTCTCAGACATATCGTGGTCGAAGAAGGTTACCCACCCCGGGGAGATGCTGAAAAAGGGCGACACCATAGAGGCAGTGGTACTGTCGGTGGATAAGGAAAAAAAGCGCGTAGCCCTGGGAATGAAGCAGTTGGAGAAGGACCCGTGGGAGAGCGATATCCCAAATAAATACCAAGTGGGAGGCATAGTGAAGGGTAAGGTCACAAAGCTTACCAACTTCGGCGCCTTTGTTGAACTGGAGAAGGGGATTGAGGGACTTCTCCACGTCTCGGAGATGTCCGATAAGAAGGTGTCCGACCCCCAGGGGTTGGTATCCATCGGCGATGAGATAGAAGTAAAGATAATACGGCTCGATGCCTCCAATAGGAAACTGGGCCTGAGTATGAAGCGGGCCGCCGAAACCACGCAAGAGGAAGGAGAGTCTGGAGAAGAGACCCTGCAAGAAACAGAGAAGTGAGGGAACTTCTTCTTAAAGACCCTCCAGGGAGTATCCGATGGTGAGAGTGGATGCGGATCTCCAATTATATCTGCATGAAATTAACAAGGTAAAACTGCTCTCTCCCGCCGAAGAAAAAGACCTGGCGTGTAAGACCGAAAGTGGGGACCAAGAGGCCAGGGAAAGACTCATAAGCGCTAACCTCAGATTAGTCGTGAGCGTCGCCAAACGTTACCTCAATCACGGACTCCCCTTCCTTGATCTTATAGAAGAAGGTAACGTGGGTCTAATCAGGGCGGTTAAGGGTTACGATTACAAGGCAGGCTACCGCTTCAGCACGTACGCGACGTGGTGGATTAGACAGACAATAAAGCGGGCGCTTACAAACACCAGTAAGACCATTAGAATCCCCGCCTACAGGGCTGAAAGGAAGGGCACTCCGCGGCAGGGTGAAAAGGCCGGTCCGGAGGGAACTGTATTACAGAAGGGAACGGGCCCTCAAGATGCGGCGGTTACAAGCATTGATAGTGTATGGTCCCTGATAGACGGTATTGCCGACCAGCGCGTCAAGACCCCGGAAGAGGAGGTCTTGGAGGCGTTTGAGAAAGAGCGGGTTGAGGGGCTTCTGGCCTCCATCGGAAAGAGAGAGGCAGACGTCATCAGGAAGCGTTTCGGGCTGGATATGGGCGAACCGATGACGCTGAAGGATATTGGAAAGGAACTCTGCCTCAGTCGGGAGCGCGTCCGACAGATAGAGAGAGATGCCCTCCGTAAGCTCCACGGCATAATTTCACAGGAAAAGTGAGAAACGAGAGATACCGGCCATGAGCATTGAGTAGGGGCGACCCGTCGGGTCGCCCCTACTCTTGGATACGGGACTTCGCCTGTACGAGCAAGTCTTTAGGTAAACAAAAAATTTACAGCAGTCATCTTCGGTAATCTACCGTTAAGGAGCAAGAGACATTTTGACTATAGACAACCTCAAGGCGTTAATCAGAGACGTGCCCGACTTTCCCAAAAAGGGCATCATGTTTAAGGACATTACCCCGCTTTTGTATGACTCCAATGGGCTTAAGACGGCTGTGAACATGCTCTCAGACCACTACAAAGGCAACCACGTCTCGGTAGTGGTGGCGACGGAGGCGAGAGGTTTTATAATCGGCCCGCCCATAGCCCTTAATCTCAATGCGGGGTTCGTACCCGTGAGAAAACCGGGTAAACTGCCCTACAAAACAAAGAGCATGACGTATAAGCTGGAGTACGGGACAGACACCGTGGAAATACACGAGGATGCAATAAAGCCAGGGCAGGAGGTGCTGATGGTGGACGACGTCCTGGCCACCGGCGGTACCATGGCCGCCTGCTGCAAGCTGGTGGAGTCTATGGGCGGTTGCATAATAGGCTGCGCCTTCCTGCTGGAACTCACCTTCCTGAACGGCCGAAAGGCCCTGAAGGGCCATGACGTCTTTTCGTTAATAAAATTTTAACCAGCCCAATACACGATTTATTTACGGTTAATCATGTCCTCTGGACGTCACCGACCTGTAATCCGAGAGTGATGTACATTAGGCACTTTATCGGAGGTCTCATACTTTAAGTAATTTCTGACTTATTTTAGCCACAATCTGCTCAGGAACTAATGTAAACCCTCTTGACAATGCATGCCAATGCGTGCCATACTTAAAATCAAAGCCCGACATGGGGCATGCCATTTTGGGACATTTTGCAGAGGTCTGACTTTAATATTATAAAGGTCTTTAGATATATTTATGTACGGGATTGCAGATAGGATAAGAAGGGTCCTTGAAGAAAAATCCTTATCCCAGAGGGATCTTTCAAAGATATTGGATTTTACACCCGGGTACATAAACGACATTCTTCGGGGCAGGACTACCCCGTCAATAAGGGTAGTGGAGCGGATGACCAGGGCGTTCAACGTATCGGCCGACTGGCTCCTGACTGGAGAGGAGCCAATATACGACGAAAAGCGGGGAGAACTCTGGCCCAGGGATTTGGAGGTTGTGACCTCAAAGGCGCTGCTGACCGTGAGAGATAAATTCGGCAGGAGAAAGCACGACTTTGTGGCAGTGCCGATACTTAATGATGAGATGGTATCCAAACTGCCGAAGAGGGTAAAAGACGTAACCTTTTTAGTTCCGGAGGAGTATTGTGTAATACCACATACGTGGGTTAAAAGGCCAAGAACCACCTTCTGTTACCGTGTTAATGGCATATGCATGGAGCCTACGGTGCCGCACGATAGTCTGGTGGCTGCGGATTGCTCTAATAGAGCGCCTTCGCGTCTCAATGGTAAACTTTGCCTCATTAGGTCAGAGTTCACGCCGACTGTTCGCCGTCTCCGTATCACCGAGACTCACCTTGTCTTTGCGACCGACAATCCCTTTGGCCAGCCTAAGCCCACCCGCGTTGAGATTGGTACCGGGAACCCCATAATCGGTAAGGTGGAGTGGGCTTGCCATCTCCACAAATAGCCGGCTGGAGTAAGATAGCCCTGCTCTATGCCCCCCTAAAGGGAAGAGACCTTTTTTTGTGAGAGATTATTGTAGAGGATGTTCCCTCCCAGGACGGTTATCTCTACCTTGATGTCCTTTATTTTTTTTCGGGGGACGGTTGTTGGGTCTCCGGAGAGTACCGCCATGTCGGCTAGTTTGCCTTGAGATATAGTCCCCTTCGTGCCTTCCTCAAAAGATGCGAAGGCGCCGCCGCAGGTGTAATACCGGAGGGCATCCGCCGGCTCCAGGCGGCTTTCCTCAGTGGGATGATTGACTGCGGACCATATGCCGTAGATAGGCCCAATCGGCATGCCGTCCGAGCCGAAGGCAAGGGGTATGGATTTTCTATAGAATCTGCCAAGGGGGGCTATGGCCTCCCAGCGCCTCTTGCCCAGATGCTTTTCGTACATACCGCCCGGTTGGCCCCACACGGAGACGAAATTCGGCTGCGCGGAGACTATTATGCCAAGTTCTTTTATCCGCTCAAGCACACCTTCCGGGAGGAGCTCGCAGTGCTCTATGCGGTGCCTTGGGTCTTTTCTCGGTCTGTCTATTTGCGTGTGTTCCAGTACCTCCAGCGCCATTGTAACGGCCTTATCTCCGATGGCGTGGAGAGAGACCTGCCAGCCCTTTTTGTGTGCGTCAGAAACGAGGTTTTTAAGCGCTTCCTTGTCCCATCTCAGCCTCCCGCCGCCTTGTCCGTCTGCGTAGGGTTCGGAGAGGGCCGCACTGTGGGCGCCGATGGAGCCGTCTAAAAAGAACTTCACGCCACCCAGCCTAAGATGGTTATTGTCGCTGTTGCTCATGGCGGCGTATTCATCTATCTTCGTGAGTTCACCTTCGCTAACGTACAGGTGAGTTCTTATTAATAACCGCCCCTCGTTGTACGTCCTTTGCAGCAGTTTGAAATCTGAGCCCATGTCATGGACAGAGGTTATTCCAAGTGACAGCATCTCTTTTTGTACAGTCTCGATTGCGTCGCAGAGTTTTTGAAGGGAAAATTTCAGGTGAGATTCCACCATCCGCCGCGCCTCTTGTTGGACTACCCCGCTGGGTTTACCGGTCTTTGTGTCCAGGCATAAACCCTCTGTCCCCTTTGGAACGCCGGCAAGCTCAAGTGCACGGCTGTTTACCACCACGAGGTGCTGGCAGACACGCTTAAGTACGATGGGGCGGCGAGGACTTATACTATCGAGTTCTTCGATAGTAATGATGCGGCCTTCCTTCCATCGGCTCTCGTCCCAATTGTATCCTGCTACCCATTCACTATCGGGTCTCTTCTCAACCTCCTGCTTGACGAGGCGCAGGATGTCCCTGACAGAGCGGCATTCCCCGAGGTCTAGCCCAAGTCGGCCCTTGGCCATCTCGACCAGGTGCATGTGGGAGTCAATGAAGCCCGGCACCACCGTCCTGCCCTCCAGGTCTATCAGTTCCTTTCCATATATCAGGCCCTCGTCAAGCCCCTCTCTGCCTCCAACATAAGTGATTCTATCGCCTTCTGTTACGACTGTATTGGCCAGGGGTAAATCCCTGTCCATGGTAAGAACCCTGGCGCTGGTGAGCACTATTCCGTTACTTGGCATCCTTCCAGCTTACCTCAATCAGTCTCTGCAGCGAGTCCTTTGCGCAGCCCGAGTCTATGGACTTGGCGGCCAGCGTCAGACCCTCTTTCATGTCTTTTACAGCCCCGCTGATCATTATTGCGGCGGCGGCGTTTAGGAGTACCACGTCACGCCTGGGCCCTTTGTGTCCGTCAAGTAGATCTCTTATTGCCCGGGCGCTTTCTTCGGGATTTTTGGCTGTAAGGTCCTCGGGCCTTGACCGCTCTATGCCAAACTGCTCCGGCTGGATGTAGTACCCTTTTATATCACCCCCCTTGAGTTCTGTTACCTTTGTCCTGTCGGATGTGGTTATCTCGTCCAGTCCGTCAAGCCCGTGGACTACCAGTGCGCGCTCCGTGCCCAGATTTCTCAGTACATGGGCCAGAGTGTCGGTCAGGTCTTCGCTGAATACGCCTATAAGCTGGCGGCTGTTCCTTACGGGGTTGGTCAGCGGGCCAAGGAGATTAAAGGCCGTGCGGAAACCGAGTTCGCGTCTCGGCTCGCTGGCAAATTTCATTGAGCTGTGGAACAGCGGCGCAAATATAAAACCAATGTTTGCCTCCCTGACGCACCTTACAACCGTCTGGGGATTTGTTTCTATATTTACGCCCAGGAGCTTGAGGACGTCGGCGCTCCCCGTGTGGCTGGAGGACGCCTTATTGCCGTGCTTTGCCACCTTAATCCCCGCACCTGCCACCACGAGGGCTACGGCGGTGGAGATGTTGAACGTACCCTTTCTGTCACCGCCCGTACCGCAGGTGTCTACCGCTACGCCGTCTATATCCAGTGGTGTGGCCTTGCTCCTCATCACCCTGGCAAGGCCCGTAAGCTCATCCACCGTCTCACCCTTCATCTTTAATGCGGTGAGGAACGCGGCTATCTGGGCCGGTGTCGCCTTACCGGACATTATGTCTTCCATGCAGGCGGCGGTCTCCGCCTCGGAAAGGTCTGTACCCTCGACCAGTTTGGCAATGGATTCCTTTATCATGACGTGGCGCCCAGCTCCATCTTCAGGCGTTTAATAATCCCTTTGACCTCTTCCATCAGCTCCCTGTCATCCATCACCGGTGTGCCCTTAAGTCCGGCCTCCGGTATCTTGGGGTCAAACGACAGGAAGCCCAGTATGGGGATGCCCTTAAGGCGCTTTTCCAAAAAATCCTGCTGTTCCTTGTTCTGAATCTTGTTGCCCACGGCAAATACGGATTTCAGACCTATGTCGGCGGCAAGCCTATTTATTCGGTGGGCTACCTCCACACTGGACAGCGTCGGCTCTACAACCACTATCAGGGCGTTAACGCCCCTGACGCTGGCCCTGCCCAGGTGCTCTACGCCAGCCTCCATGTCCGCTACGGCTACCTCGTCCCTCTGCAACACGATATGGGTAATCATGCTCTTGAGAAACACGCCTTCGGGGCAGGCGCATCCGCCGCCCCCGCGCTGAATGGCGCCCAGTACCATCAGGCGGACTCCGTCCTTTTCTATCCCTATCCGCTCCGGCAGGTCGGACACGGTTGGGTTCAGCTTAAAGAACTTGCCGTACTCCTCGGACGTAGCGCCGGTGCGCTCCTTTACAAGCTCCTTCATCTCGACCATCGGGACGATGTTCTCGTGTCCCTCTATGCCCAGTGCGATTGCAAGATTGGGCGCAGGGTCCGCGTCTATGGCCAACACCTTTTTGTTGTCCTCGTGGGCAAACAGCCACGCCATCGCCGCGGCAAGGGTCGTCTTGCCCACGCCGCCTTTACCCGATATGGCTATCTTCAACTATCTATCTCCTTCACTTTATCAGAATAGTAAGGTGCGTCTCGACGCACCCTACGTTCTACGTTCTGAAACGGTATCTGTGTAAGATTTCTGAAAGCCGTTATTTTACTTATTATAACGAATTAAAGACCAAAGGTCTAAAAAGACTTGACAGGGTTTGTGGGGCTACCTAGAATCGAGCCCATGTAAGTTCTTCTGAATGCATGACTAATGGATACTTGTTCTTCTTATACTTAGTGGGATAACTTGACAGGTCGCCTGTTCTAGATTCTTCGCTTCGCTCAGAATAACAGAGGGTGTTGAAATGACGTTGTGCGTTGGGAATGACGTTATGCACTGGAATAACCTTCGTCGAAATTCATAATAATGAGAGCTCTGAAAAAGTAGTCTAATCATCAATGTAAGGGTAGCCGCAGGCTTTAGTCCGCCTAAGGCGGATTATACACACCCATAAAGGGTGCGGCTACATTTACACCTTCAATTTTGGTACTTTTGCAGAGGTCTCAATAATCTTTATGTAGCGTGCGAGTTTATCTCGCACGTGCAACGCAAGGTCGCACGCCACGTTTTACACTAAATAACGCATGTTTTTTGGTGCGTATTTTGTGAAGATTTTGATACTTAAATGGAAGGGTTATGTCTCAGAATATCATCATACACGGCGGGGCTGGGAAAAGGCCGGGGAGCAAGAAGAGGGTGGAGGAGATGAGGGCCTCTATCAGAGAGGCGCTGGAACTGTCATACCCTGTACTGGAAGAGTGTGGGGCGGTAGAGGCGGTGGTGTACGCAGTGACGTTACTGGAGGATAACCCTATATTCAATGCCGGAACGGGTTCAAAACTGCAGGCGGACGGCAAGGCCCGTATGACTGCCGCACTTATGGACGGCAGTACGCAGAAGTTCTCGGCCGTTGTAAATATTGAAAATGTAAAAAACCCCATAAAGGTTGCCAAGGTGCTTCAGAGGGAGAGATACCGCACCCTGGCCGGAAGTGAGGCAACCAGATTCGCACGTGAAAGGGGCTTCAGGTATTACAGCACCGTTACCGACGAGAGACGGAGGGCTTGGAGATTGGCGTCTCGAGATATGGGTACAGTTGGGGCCGTTGTAATTGATAAGGACGGGAACATCGCCGCGGCTACTTCTACGGGCGGCATGGGACAGGAGACCCCCGGCAGGGTGAGTGACGCCGCATCTCCCTGCGGCACATACGCCAGTAAGTACGTGGGTGTGGCATGCACCGGTAGGGGTGAGGATATCGTCAACGTGGCCCTGGCAACGGGCGTTGGCACAAGGGTCAACGACGGCGTGAACCTGAAAAATGCGGTGGCCAGGTGCATGCGGGAGATTGAGAAGATAAAGGGGCTGGCGGGGGTAATTGCGATTGACAGGCAGGGGAATATAGTCAGCACGCACAACACCGAGTTCATGTCCTACGGCATCTGCAGAAACGGCAAAATATTTATGAAGTCGTGGTGAAAACGTATTGCCAATTGAAACGCCATAGATTAAAATGTTTTTGAGATGTCTTCATAACCTTATTTAAGGGGGGAAAGATTATGAGCTGCGGTAAACCACACGGCAAGAAAATGGGCCCCGGCGGTGCAGCGGGCTCAGAGAAGAAGGCATCAAAACCTAAAGGAAAGAAGTAGTCTTTTTACGTATTGAACCTGGCAGTTTTTTGATTCTCATTATTTTTGAGAAAAAAAGGGGGGGTTCTATGCAAAAATTAAAGGCCCGTGACATTATGACCAGACCGGTAGTATCTGCACGAGAGAACGCCTCTGCGAGGGACGTGGCTATGCAGCTTCTGTGCGGCTTATATAGTGGTATGCCTGTCACAAACCAGAAGGGAGAGGTTACGGGAGTCATAACGGAACACGACCTGCTGAAGGCCGTTAAGGGCGGTAAGGAGCTCGTCCGAGTCACTGCAGGCGATATCATGACCCGTGACGTCATTACCGTAAGTGCTGATACGCCGATAGATAAGGTAGCTGAGATACTGATGGACAAGAACATTATCCGAGTACCGGTTACCCAGGACGGTAAGCTGACCGGTGTGGTGTCTAGGTGCGACATACTAAGAAGCTACATGGAGCCGGAGTTTATCACCCACCTGTAGTACGTGGCATAGTTCCGCTGCATCAGGGTGTGCATGGTTTGTCCGGTCGGCGCAGAGATTCCTCTTTAGCAGGAACTTAGACGGGATTTTCTGCCCTGTAATCCTCTAACGAGGGTCTGCAAAAGTTCGCAAATACAATATGTCATTCTGAGCGAAGCGAAGAATGACAGTTATGCAGGTTTCTGTAGAGGTCTCCTAACGGGTAAGAAAAGGTGAGAAAGCTTGATCAGAAAGAGGTGTCTGAAAGGCTGCGCAAGCTGGAGGGCTGGAGGCAGGATGGGGATACCATAGTTAAGGAGTATAAATTCTCCAACTTCCGCGGGGCCGTAGATTTTGTGGACAAGGCAGCTAACGTAGCAGAGGAATTAAACCACCATCCCACCATAATCATTGACTATAACCGTGTTATCATCACCCTTACTACCCACTCCCGCGGCGGTCTTACGGATAGGGATTTTCAAGAGGCCTCGCTACTCAACGGCCTTCTGAGAGTTTAGACCGTGTGGCTGTCCTTTGACAACGTCTTTGTAGGGACAGACCTTTAGGTCTGTCCGATTGCGGACAGGTTTAAAAACCTGTCCCTACGTTTTTGGGTCTTATCAATGACAGTGTAGGGTGTGTTGAGACGCATCATTTAACTTGTAGGGGCGTATTGCAATACGCCCCTGCCGCATCCTCAATGTAACATCGGCAAAAAACCATGATACCGATACTGAAAAGTATACACGTACTGGTCTTGGCCCTGTGGGTTGGGGGCATGGCCTTCATGACGTTTGTCGCCGCCCCCAGCGTCTTTAAGGTACTGCCGAGGGAGCAGGCCGGCGACGTGGTAGGCGACATATTCCCCAAATATTTTACTCTGGGGTATGTATATTGTCTGCTTGCAATACTCACCGCTGTCGGCGTCTATCTGAAGGAGGATTATTGGAATAAACCCAAGCTCCTAGTTTTGGGGCTTATGCTGATTCTGACCTTTTACGACGGTATGGTGGTGGCGCCCAGGGCCCACGCCGTCAGGACGGAGATGAAGAAGGCGGAACAGGAGGAGCAGAAGAAGGCCCTCTGGGGTGAGTTTGTCAGGCTCCACAGTCAGTCCGCCGCAATAAACATTATAGTATTGGGACTCGGCGTCGCCGTCATAATTACCACCGCCTACTTCATGCGGGTGTAACCTGTAATTGCATTATTAGCCAATTGTCGTCTCAGCTAATGCGCCTGTCCGATTGAGCTAGTGTTTAGTTGGCGTTGCCCCGGGCGCAGATTCCTGTTGTGCTGGCGGAATGGTCCCAGTCCCCTTCTTATAAGCAAGTTTCCCTAAGATGTAGGTGGCGTCAATCGCTCGGTCATCTCCCAGGACCATAAGACTGAAGAACTTGTTCGCGCAGTCACTGAGGTTCTTAGGCGCACCGGGTCCTCCGTAGAGGGATTGATGCCATGCCAGTTGTGGGGGGCCGGCATCGGGGTCGAGTATCACAAAGTCCGCCTCCTTGTCAATATTGAAGTTGCCGAGCCTATCATCTAAGTATAGCGCCTCGGCGCCGCCCAGTGTGATGGAATACAAGCCTCGATAAGCACCTATCTTGTTTCGCTCTGCCTCCGGGATATCCCTGGCCCTCGGGTCATTCGTGCCCTGGAGTATAGTGCAGTTCATCATACCCACCTTGTATGCGTCACCTAAGATATTTAGCATACAGAGGTGGTTACCACCCCCCACGTCACTGCCCATAGCCATGCGGACCTTTGCCTTTGGGTCCTTTGCCTTTCCGATTTGGAAAGAACCGCTGCCTAGGAATAGGTTGGACGCCGGGCAGAACGTCACGGAGGCCCCCAGCTTTGACAGGCGGCGGAACGATTCGTCATTGAGCCAAATGGAGTGACCTCCGGAAAACTTAGGACCGACCAGTCCGTACTTCTCGTACACGTCCAAGTAGGTCGCACTGTCGGGAAACGAATTAAGCACGGCACGGATTTCTTCCGGACTCTCTGCCAGGTGTGTGT
>MHZB01000108.1 GCA_001828605.1 Planctomycetes bacterium RIFCSPLOWO2_12_FULL_50_35
CGTCCAGGCTGGGTTCCGGAGACCCCAAACTGGGGCTGATGTACGAACTTGTATCCATCGCCGCCGTGGTTCTGGGCGGCACCAGCCTCTTCGGCGGCAGGGGCACTGTGATAGGGACTATTTATGGGGCTTTATTTATAGGTGTGCTGGAGAACGGTCTATTACTGAAGGGTGTTTCAACGTTTTACCAGTGGGTCATAAAGGGCATCGTCATATTAATCGCCGTGATAATAGATGAGCTGAAGAGACGGTGATGTTTTTAATTGTAGGGGCAGAGTAAACTCTGCCCCTACAATGTTCTTATTGTAGTTGCCCGATTTATCGGGCTTATATGCCCCATTCATGTGGCAGCTACAGGTGGGTTGTAGGGGCGGCCCGACGGGTCGCCCCTACGGTACGGCGTTTTTAAATTCAGCAAACGCTCAAGAATGTAACAGCTAATTAAGTCATCTATCAAGGGAGGAGAATAGTTTCGTAGGGGCACGTTGCAACGTGCCCCTACATTACTTATAGGTTCAATGGTAGACAATGAAGTTTTACTTTGTTGACCACCGGTAGAAATCAACGACCCTAAAGGTCGTTGTCTACCAGAAACGTTGGGTGTGCAGGTGTTTTGCGTTCGGAAGGATCAGCCCCCTTGCCCCACTACGGCCAGGCTCTCGAAGTAGAACGGCGGGACGTAGTCTGCGCCGTACCATTCGGCCTCGGAGCCGATTGCGACGATGTTGTTGAAGGCATCGAATACGTTGCCCGCTATCATACAATCCTTAACCCGGCCTACAAGCTTGCCGTTTTCTATGAGAAAACCCAGATCCAGGTTCACGGAGAACTCGCCTGCCAGCGTATTGGACTGGCCGCCGCCCAACACCTGGTCAACCAGCACGCCGTAGCGGATGTCTTTAATCATGTCCTCCAGTTTCATATCCCCCGTCTCGACAATTACGTTAGTACACCCTGGTGCGGGCTGTGACGCAAAACTGCGGTTTCCGCTGCCGGTGGACTTTACCGACATCACACCCGCCGTCTGCAAATCGAACAGATAGTTCTTCAGCACCCCCTTTTCAAACAGCGGAGTGCGCTGAGACCGCACACCCTCTCCGTCCATGGGATAGCTCCCGATGGCGAAGTCAACGGTGGCGTCGTCGTATATTGTTATCCGTTCATCCAGGATTTTTTCTCCCAATTTACCTACCAGCGGTGAGATCCCCTTCTGCACCAATTTGCCGTTACAGCCCATCTCAAAGGTAGAAAGGAGCAGCTGCATCGTTTTCGCCGTGAAGATGACCGGGTAATTCCCCGGTGTGACACGGACTTCCTTTTCTGAGAGATGCATCTTTTCCAGAGATCTTTCCACCCGTTCCAGAAGGCCGGTGGTAACCTTCCTTGAGCTTTCACCCTCGGATATCGCCACCAGACCCTTGTCCTTTATAAGCATGACCTCGTAACCGTTGCCGAACGTCGTTGACGCCTTGGACACGTCCAGCCCGTGGGTGTTAAGCAGTCTCCTCGTCCACACGGTGCGGCCAACGGCCACAACGCAGAGGTAGTCGGGGCAGTCAGCCAAGGATTTCTCTACGGCCTCTTTCCCTGCGGATATCGCATTTTCGGTGGGATAGTCCGCTACCGCCTTGTCGAATATCTTGACCTCAGAGAAGCCGTCCCGTGACGGGAACTCAAACCTGACCTCCTGGCCAAACTTGGCGGACTGGAAGGCCATGTCAACAAATTTCTCCGGGTTTCTCAGGTCTGTCGTGCTGGAAAAGCCTATCCTCCCCCTTTTTATCACCCTTAATCCGATACCCCTTACGGAGCTGCTGTGTATGTATTTTAGTTTATTGTTCTCGAAGTGAACGGATTTTGTCTCGCCCTCTTCGTACATTACTTCGGCGGAATCGGCCTTCCTTTTGGCCATCTCCAGGACTTGTTCTTCTATTTTCATTATCTGCCACCTATCACTACGTTTCTAATCCTTATGTGCGGCCCGCCGTCGGAGACCCGAAGCGGCGACTGCCCTCCCTTGCCGCAGCCACCCAGCCCGCCGTAGAGCGACATGTCATTGCCTATGGCGTCTATGTCCATGAGGGTCTGGAAGACATTCCCGGTAAGTACTACGTCGCGCAGTCTTTCCGCCAATTTGCCGTTACTGATGCGGAAGGCCTCTGCGGCGCTGAAGGTGAACATCTCCATGTTGGTCATGCCGCCCATCGAGCCTATGCAGTAGATTCCATCCGGCGTATCCTCAAGAATCTTCTCAAACGTCCAGTCCCTGGGCTCTATGTACGTGTTGGTCATCCTGACGATGGGTTCTGCGGCGTAGCTGATGGCCCTGGCGTTTCCGGTTGGTTTTTCGTGCATCTTGACGGCGGTCTCCCTAGAGTGGAGGCGGTTTGTGAGGATGCCGTTTTTTATGAGATAGGTCTTCTGTGTAGGAGTGCCTTCGCTGTCATATTTGCTGTAGCCTGCTTCCCCCACCAATGTGCCGTCATCCACTATAGAGAGTTCGTCGCGGCCAAAGCGCTTACCGATTTGCATTATTTCCTTTAACCTCTCGTTTTCGTAGATAAAGTCCCCCTCGCTCAGATGGCCAAATGCCTCATGTGCAAATACGCCGCAGAGCTTAGGGTCTGCAATGACGGTATAAATACCTCCTTCTATCGGTTTTGCAGACAGCTGTTCAATCGCCTTGCGGCTGACTTTCTCGCACTTTTCCTCCAGGCCCAGGACATTGCCGTATCCCCTCAGGTCTCCCACCGACTCCCACGCACGCTGGACGTTCATTCCGTCCTTGGCCATGGCGAGTACGGTTATGCCGCAGAAGATTATCTCCTGGACTATTAGACTGCTTTCTGAATTGGCGAAGTAAGTCGTGCCGTGGGAGTCCGTATAGCGGACGTTGGACGTCTGAACGTCTTTGTGTGAAAGTATAATGTCGTTGTACTTTTTGCAGAGATTGTGTTTGTCGTCGAGTGAGACGTCTCTTGGGTCTAACTTAACCCGTGGTTTCACGTGGTCTATGGTTACTGGTATAGGCGCCAGAGACGCGTCGCCGCCGCCCAAGAGTCTTGCCTGTTCCACGGCCATCTGGACGTAATTGGTTAAATTCTCTACGTCGTTAAATGCTGCAAAGCCCCACCCGCCGTTTACGAGGGCCCGCACTGAACCGCCGATGCCGTTGCTCTCCGATATGCCCTCCAGCTCTTTACCTACGTAGTTTATACCGGTGGAGTTACCCTCCTGGATCCGAATCTCTATAAAATCGGCCTTGGCGCCTTTCAGTGCATTTTTTATCGTTCGCTCCATAGTTAAACCTTCTTAAGAGGGGTGATGCAGCGTGCAGACCACGCTGGAAGTGAATCCATTCCTAACATAAACTACTCGTACGCTGCAGCGTCCACCTGAGGCGGACCGCAAACTACATCTACGAAACTACGCAAAAGTTGCTCTGGCATCTGCGTTATTCTACCATATTCCATAGTGGTCAAGCCCTCGGCATGATTGTGAAATTCTCCGGCAGAGCAAACCCTGCCGCCATCATAAAGTAGGGGCATGTTGCGACGTGCCCCTATAGGAAAACGCCTTAGGAGGACGATATAAGCCTCTCAAACTCCGTCTCGCTCAGTATTCTTATACCAAGTTTTCTGGCATTATCAAGCTTGGAACCGGGAGACTCCCCTGCCAGCACAAAATCCGTATTCTTACTTACACTGGAAGAGACCCTTCCTCCCATCTTCTTTATTAAATCTTCTGCCTCATTACGGGAGTAGTTTTCCAGCGTACCTGTGACCACAAAGGTCATGCCGGCAATTTTCGATCCCTCCGCACGCTCTTTCTTGCGGAGTCTTTCGGTGTTCACCCCCGCATCTTTGAGCCTTTTTATTATAGCTCTGGTATGTGGGTCGGACAAGAACTTGCTGATACTTCCCGCCATTACTGGCCCAACCTCCTGGATTTCTTTCAATTCTTCGGGTTTTGCTTGAGCCAGTTCGTCTATAGAGCCAAAATGTTCCGCAAGCACCTCTGCAGAGTGCGTGCCCACGTGCTGTATACCCAAGGCGCATACGAGCCTGTCGAGGTCCCTTGTTTTGCTCTCTTCTATGGCCCCTACGAGGTTCCGGGAGGATTTCTCTGCCATCCTCTCAAGACCTACCAGGTCGTCGAACTTGAGGTAGTATATATCTGCGTAATCCTTTAACAGGCCCTTGTCCACCAATTGGTCTATTATTGCAGGGCCGAGCCCTTCAATGTCCATTGCGTCCCGGCTTGCAAAGTATATTATACGCCTCTTGGCCTGTGCAGGACACAGCGGGTTATGACATCGCAGATAAACACCTGCTGCATATCTACTTACTTTACTGCCGCATTCAGGGCAACTCTTGGGTGGTTTAAAGACTTGTTCACTGCCCGTGCGTTTCTCTTTTAGTACTTTTACCACTTGCGGAATAATCTCCCCGGCCTTCTGCACGGCCACGTAGTCGTTAAGGCGAATATCCTTTCTTTCCATCTCCTCGAAGTTATGCAGGGTAGCCCGGCTGACGGTTGTGCCTGACAGATGAACGGGCTCCAGGTGCGCTACGGGTGTGATTGTCCCCGTCTTTCCCACGTTGAGGACTATCTTTTTAATCTTTGTTATGGCCTGCTCCGGTGGATACTTATACGCCGCTATCCATCTCGGCGCCTTGCTTGTTGCCCCCAGTATCTCCCGCAGGTCAAAGGAATTTACCTTTACGACTATTCCATCTACCTCATAGGGCAGTTCCGTTTTCCTGGTCTTCCACTCCTCACAGTACCGGTAGACCTCTTCAAGGTTCTTGCAAAGCCTGTTGTGCGGGCTTACTGGCAGACCAATTCTCTGAAAGGTGTTCAGGCTGTCCATCTGGCTGTTGATTGTAATGCCTTCGTAGTATCCTATGGAGTGTGCAATGAATTTAAGGCGTCTCTTTGCGGTGAGTTTCGGGTCGAGGAGTTTTAGCGACCCCGCCGTTGCATTTCGTGGATTTGCGAACTGGGGTTCTCCGTGGTCCTCTCTTTCTACGTTCAGGACTTGGAAGTCCTTATCTTCGAGATGGACCTCACCCCGCACCTCCAATAAGGGAATAGGTTTCTCGGTATGTTCCAGTCTCAGAGGTATGTTTCTTATGGTTTTTAGGTTTGCGGTTATGTCATCTCCTCTGTAGCCGTCTCCCCTGGTGGCACCCCATTTTAAGACACCCATTTCATACATAATGGCTACGGCTACGCCGTCAATCTTAAGTTCAGCAACGTAATTCAGCTCATCTGCCCTATCCCGGCCTAAGAGCCGGACCATGCGTGCCGTAAACTCCTTAAGTTCCTCGTTGGAATAAACGTTGTCTATGCTGAGCATGGGCAATCGGTGTTCTACGGTGGCGAATTTTAAAAGAGGTTCTCCACCCACCCTTTGGGTGGGAGAGTCTGGGGTCATGTATTGAGGATGCGCCTTCTCCAGTCTCTGGAGTTCTCTTACAAGCTGATCATATTCGTAGTCTGTTATCTCGGGCTGGGCGTCTATGTAGTATCTGCGGTCGTGATGACGTATCTGGCGGCGGAGCTCTTCTATTCTTTCCTGGACGTGTCTTTCCTTGGTCATAACGCTAAAAAGCGGGAAGGTGTTTTCCGAAGGGCATTGAAAATTCCACGGAGTATATCATTTTTCGTGCCACTGTCAATAAAGGCTTGACTTTAATGCGCATTTTGCTATAAATCTATGTTAAACATAATCTTGGGGATAATGGACATTATTTTGTAAGTTGAGGGGTATGGAGCAGTTATACTAAAAGGAGTTCATGCATGGCGAAGGGCAAGTCCGGTAAGACCTTCTTCGAGGTATATGGTTCGCAACCGCCCGAAAGTCATTCAGCAAGCACTAGCAAGGCAGACAAAGAAAAGATACCGGTAGACTTTCCTTATTATGAAGGCGAGAATATTATAGTCGTTTCCGATATCGCCGACCGGCTTAAAACCAGTAAGACTAAGGCGGAGGGCCCAGGAAAGGGCCGCGCGGCAATAATAATAGCGGCCATAGTATGCGGTGTAGGTCTGGCTGTCGGTATGTTCTTTTTGGGCCGCAGCATAGGTGTTGATAAGGTTACTCCGACCGTTGGTATGGCAGCTCCCAAGGTGCAAGAAAAACCTGCCACGGCGACCGGGACAAAGGGTGGACCTTCCGGAGGTCCTGAACGTCCTGAGATGGCCGCACCGGCTCCACGGAAACCAAGCGTAGAGAAGCCTGTGCCTGAAGAACCATCTACCAAGGTGTCGGCAGCACCATCGGTTGCGCCACCGCCAGCTGCGCCGCCTGAGAGTAAGGATACCTGGGCTCTCAGGATAGTATCTTATTCCGACGTGCAGAAGAACCTTGAAAGAGCGGCCGCAGTGGCGGATTTCTTGCAAAACGCCACGGGACAAGATGCCTTTGTGGCGAGGTTAGGCAATAAGTTGGTGGTGTGTCTCGGTGAATTCGATTCAAAAGACGACCCCAGGTTGTTGGAACTGCAAAAACAGGTTAGAGAGATTGAGTACGAGAATAAGAAACAGTTTATAAGTAATTATCCGGTCCGTATAAAGTAGGAGAAATTGGGACGTGGGCATAGATAAAACTTTGGTGATAAAGGGAAAGTTAATTAGGTCTCGCAGCGTGTTTAAGAGGGCTGAGCGTATTAAGATACTGGAGACGGAAGGCAAGTGGAGCGAGGAAAAATCCGTATTTGGATTACCCAAGCTCAAGTCTGTTCGCCTGAAGAAGAAGGCCAAGGCAGAAAAGGCGCCGGCCAAAGAGGGGGCAGCTACCCCCGGGGCTGAGAGTCCCGGCGAAGGCAAATAGACATTTAGTTAAGGAGTTTATGGTATCATGCGTTGTAGTTTTTTTGTGGTTGCCAGGATGGTGTTCATAACAGTGTTTTTTGCCGTGGTGGGGTTATTTTCTCATATCAGCATGGGGGGTGAGACAGGCAAAGCCCAGGGGGACCTCGACTCGCATCTGAAGCAGGTCCAGGAAATATTAAGTAAGGCGCAGTCAAGTTACACCAGCCTTAAGGATTACACGGCCGTTATACATAAGGAAGAGTACAATGGCGGGAAGGTAGAAAAGGACGAACGCACTATAATAAAGTTCCAGAAGCCGTTTAAGGTGTATTTGAAATGGCTGTCGGGTGAGAATGAGGGCACGCAGCTGCTGTACGTGGAGGGGAAGTATGACGACAAGATGATAATCCGCAAAGGCGGTGGCTTCCTCAAAAAGGTCTTTGGGACTATGGAGATGGACCCTGACGGTTTCTGGCTGAAGAAGTTTACCAAGCACTCCATAAAAGAGGTGGGTTTTGGCGGGATTATTGATCAGTCTAACAAACAATTAGAAGTTGCACAGGAAAAAGGTCTTGTAAAAGCGGCCCAGTGCACCATGTCGGAGGTCGACGGCAGACCCACTTGGAAGATGGTGTTGGTAGTCGCCCCTGAGGCCAAGAAAGATGGGTATTACTGCCAAAGTTCCATACAATACTTTGATGCCGAAACCTTTCTCCCCGTTAAGGCGACATTTTGGCTCTGGGAGAACGATATGGCGGAGGTAATGACTTTCTCCGACATTAAATTAAACGTCAATCTGCCGGAAATCGCCTTCGATAAGGACAATAAAGAGTATCACTTTTAGGTAGTATACAGCACCCTCTTATCTCCAACCCTCTTTGTTAGATGTATCCTGTCAAAGTATTCTAAGAGCGGTATAACATATTTACGGGACGTGCCGACAAGGTCTCTGAATTCTGCTGCCGTTACAGACCCCCTTTCCCGTATGGACTTTTCCAGACGGTCCTTAAGTTCTTCAATCGCCTTCGCATGAAAATAGAGCGCCGACTCCACCTCAATCAATGTCCCTTCCTCTGCCATTAGATTGATAAACGACCTGTACTTATCCCTTTCAGAAGGGTCCTTGGGCAGCACCTTCTCCAGCGACGGGGGGGCAAACCTGTCTTTCAAAAATGAGTCTTCTATTGACTTTATGATATTTTTATCCGATTCTGACAGTATTATCCGGTGGCTTGTCATGGCGACCCTTTGTCCTGAGGCGACGACCACGCCCTTCTCCTGCAAATCCGTCAGCGCTCGTGTTATTAAGGGAACGGGCACGTCCTTTGGCAGCCTCGCCCGCAGCGCCGCACTTTCAACGCCCTTTTTCACGGGGTTGGCCTTGTGGAATTCCTCCAGGTGTTTAAGTATATCTGCAGCAAGGGTGGAGAGTTTTTCCCGATGGACACTAAACGTCCTTGAATTATCCTTTATGTTCACGAGGATACCCCTTTTTGCAAGCTCGTTGATTGTCTCGCTTACCCTCGAGATGGATAAGTTGAGGTGTCTTGAGACCTCCTCGTCGGATAGTAAATAGCCGGATGGTTCGAGAAACGCCTGCTCTATAATCTCGAGGTCTGTTCCCCCGATGAGCAGTCTCAATGGCGCCAGCGCCTCTTCCCTGAAACGCTTGAGTCTTTTGGTGTGTGCCGCCCTCAGGACTTCTCCTCCCCCTATTGTACGGCAGGGCGAATAAGAACGTATCACGTAGTGTTCCCCTCTCTCTGCCACGACGGGTTCCTCCAGCCTGTATTGGACGAGGGCATCCTCACCGGGTTTCAGCGCCTCTTTGTCCAACAATATGACCCTGCCCATTATCTCGCTGGTGGCGATGTGAAATCTGATTCTTTCCCCGTTTCCCAGCGGTCTGCGGGTGGTGGGGAGGTAGCGAAGGCTGCAGTCTACCATCTGCACAGGCTCGAGATGGCCGGGAACGGAGAGCTGGCATCCCCTGCGCACGTCGGACGTCTTGACCCCGGAGAGGTTAATTGCGGCACGCTGCCCTCGGTGCGCAAGGTCTGTCTTTTCTCCATGGACCTCAATGCCCCTCACCCTTGCAGACTCCTTTGACGGCAGTATCTCTACTTCATCTCCCACTTTTATTTCCCCGTTAGATACCGTACCCGTGACCACACATCCAAAACCTTGGATGGTAAAGGCCCTGTCAATTGGGAGACGAAACGTGCCCTGAACCAATTCTTCTTTGATGCCCAAGACAAGTTCTTTCAGGGCTTCCTTGAGTTCCGGTATGCCCTCCCCCGTGGTGGAAGAGACGACCTTCACCGGTGCATTTTGAAGAAAGGTCCCATTTACGAGCTTCTTTATGTCTTCTTTGACCAATCCAAGCCAGTCCTCTGTCACCAGGTCCTTTTTTGTTATGACGATTATCCCGTGTTTTATACCCAGGAGCTGCAGTATCTCAAGATGCTCGACCGTTTGGGGCATCACGCCGTCGTCTGCGGCAATGACGAACATGACAAGGTCAATTCCGGTCGCCCCGGCCAGCATGTTCTTTACAAAGCGTTCGTGGCCAGGTACGTCTATAATGCCAACTCGCAGGTCTTTACCTACATCCATGTAGGCAAAACCGAGGTCAATCGTTATGCCGCGGGCCTTTTCCTCCGGCAGGCGGTCGGTGTCAATGCCCGTAAGGGCGATAATGAGGGAGGTCTTTCCGTGGTCAATATGTCCTGCCGTACCGAGAACTACTTTTCTCACTGTGCAACTCCGAATATCCTAAGAACGGCGCTTAGTATCGCCTCGACATCGGCTTTGTCACTCACCGTACGGAGGTCGAGGAGCAGTCTGTCGTTTTCTATGCGCCCGAAAATGGGCGGGTTATTTTGCCTGAGCTCGTCGGACAGTTCCTGTGCGCTGGGTTTCCCCGTGCTCAGGGAGACAAGTTTTGTTGGGACTTCCTCACCGGGCAGTGAGCCTCCGCCCACGGCCGAGAAACCATCTTCCAGGGTGGCGGTAATTCTGCCGTCACTCCTCCTGGAAAGTTCTTTTATGAATCTTCTGGATTCTTTTTCAATGTCTTCAAGCGGCCGGGTGAGCATCCTGAGTATAGGCAGGTGTTTTGCGATTTCCGATTTATCCGTGTAGAGTCTCAAGGTTGCCTCGAGGGCGGCTATGGTCAGTTTGTCAATCCTCAGGGCCCTGGCCAGCGGGTTTCTCTTCATCATGTCAATAAATCTCTTCTTTCCGACTACTAGCCCACCCTGGGGGCCTCCCAGCAGCTTGTCCGTACTGAAGGTGATTATGTCGGTACCGGCCCTGACGCTCTCTTCTACCGTGGGTTCGTAGGGGAGTCCGTACGTCTCCAGATTAAACAGTGCGCCACTGCCTACGTCATACATAACAGGTATCTCAAATTCTCTGGCCATCCGCGCAAGTTCCTCCAGCTCTGGTGAGGCGGTAAAGCCGATGATACGGAAATTACTTGAGTGGACTTTAAGAATGAGGGCCGTGTTGAGGGTTATTGCCTTTCTGTAATCCGAGATATAAGTCCGGTTTGTGGTGCCTACTTCCACCATTATTGCCCCGCTCTTGGCCATCACCTCCGGCATCCTGAAAGAACCTCCAATCTCTACCAGTTGAGAGCGCGATATTATTACCTCTTTGCCCCTGGCAAGTGTATCCAGGGCGAGGAGCACGGCAGCGGCATTGTTGTTTACCACCATTGCCGCCTCTGCGCCGGTGAGCGCAACGGCGAGGGACTCAACATGGTCTCCCCGAGATGACCTCTTCCCGGTCAGTAAATCCACTTCGAGTGAGCAGTAGCCTTCTGCTATGTCCTTTACAGCCTCTAGAGCCTCACTGGCCAGAGGGGCGCGTCCGAGACCCGTGTGCACCAGGACACCGGTGGCGTTAATAACACGCCTTATGGGGACCTTTCCCCTCTCCAGCAGTCTTTCCTTTACGAGAGAGAGGATAGCTGGAGGGGAGATGTCTGTATCCGAAGTCCCGGAACGCCCAATAGCCTCCCTCAGTTTATCCAGCACCTCTCTAATGGTGGAGACGACCAGAGACCTGGGGTAACTGGAACAGAATTCGGATATCTCCGGCGTCTCCAGCAGTGAGCTTACGGACGGTATGTTTCTCAGGTCTTTTTTGTCCATTTTATTTGTGATGTGTATAGTGAAACAGTATCAGCCCGATGCCGATAATTAAAAGTACGATACCGACCATCTTTCTTTCATGGTGTTCAAGCCTCTCTAATCTTAACCACTGTACCCCCTTATATGCAAGGGTGGTTAAGAGGAGCATGCCTATGGCGTTGGCAACCGCCATGACCATGCCCAGAAGTGTAAGGAGCGACCAGGTAAACTTGCTGGCGGCCAGGAACATGGGCAAGAGTTCAATGCACGGTGATAAGGTCACCATGGTGAATAGAGATACGGCAGCCGCCCTGTCAGACAAGGCCGGATCGATGGGGCCGTGATTATGTGTATGTTTGCTGCTCACAGATATATATACAAGACCCATTGCCACCAGTATGCCGCCGGTTATTATGTCCGTGCCTCCTGCATATCTTGCTATCTGGAAACCCAGAAACGCCACTACAACACCCATAGCAGTGGTTACAGCGGAGTGGCCCAGGCTGCTTACGGCGGTCACGCCCAGGGTCCTGGCCAGCGACCACCCCTGACTCTTGCCCACCAACGCAAACGGTATCCAGTGATGCGGGAGGACGGCGTGAATCAGCGCTACGGTGAAGACCGCTATAAAGATGCTAATGGTCGGCTGGTCCATCTGGTTTGTGCGATATGTGTGTTACAATTGGAAAGTTAGAGGTTGCTGCCGGGACGTTATTTCTACGCCCTTGCGGTAACCTCTATAATATTTCATAGCGCAATTTTAGCAGTTCTTGTCCAACCTTTCAATTAGTAAGGGATTAGGATTTTGATATAATTCCTGGATTATTGGCACGGGGATTAGATATACTGTTTCTCCAGGGAGTCCATAAATAATGAAATATTGGTGCTATTTTGTGAAATAACATAATAAGACCTCTGAAAAAATAGCAAAATTGAAGGTGTAAATGTAGCCGCACCCTTTGTGGGTGCGCATAATCCGCCTTAGGCGGACTAAAGCCTGCGGCTACCCTTAAATTGATGATTAGACTATTTTCCAGAGGTCTCAATAAGACTTCTGCAAAAGTTTTGCAGTACCACGATGTCATTCTGAGCTAAGCGAAGAATCTAGTTATCAAAAGGTCGTAACGAGGAGCTGATTATGAGGTTGATAATAGCCTCTATTTTTGTCCTGAGTATATTATCCTTTGGTGTACTGGACAATCCGCCCGGTTTCGACGTTTATGTGTCAAACGGGTCTGCAGCTATGGCGGCGGATGAAGGGGGCGATGCCCCTCAAGTACCAACGAAACAGAGGTTTACCAGCATAATGGAGGAACACGGTCTCGCGCTGGCCATAGTCTTTGCATTCTGGTGGGGACTGCTGGCTAATGTGGGCTCGCCGTGTGTGTTCCCCCTGGTGCCTATAACCGTGGCCTATTTTGCAACCCAGGGTGAGACCAGGGGCAAACGCTATACAATACTTTTGGCCGGGGTGTATGTCCTGGGAATAGCCACACTGTTTGCACCCCTTGGTGTGGCGTCGGCAATGGCTGGTAAGAACATCGGCTCTCTGATGGGGAACCCCTTCTTTATCGGGCCGTTTGTGGCCTTTCTGGTGGCGATGTCTCTGAGTATGTTCGGCCTTTATGAGATAAAGCTGCCGGGGTTCATAATGAATCGCATGTCTGCGGGTGAGAGAAAGACGGGCATTGCAGGCACATTTTTTATGGGGATTATATTGGGGTTTGTGGCTGCACCGTGCGTAGGCCCGTTCCTTGCCTCCATCCTGGGATTTGTGGCTACTACGGGCAGCGTACTGATTGGACTCGTCACCCTCTTCTGTTTTGCCCTTGGACTTGGTATGCCGTATCTGTTTCTGGCCATCTTTGCCAAGACTATAGCCGGCCTTCCCAGGGCAGGAGAGTGGATGGTAAGGGTGAAACAGTTTGCGGGCATGATAGTCCTGCTGGTGGCCGTTTGGTTCATGTCCAAGGTAGTCCCTGTGGACATTGCAAAGATTCTGGGGGGTATGACCCTTATAGGGATGGGTGTCTTCTTGGACATCCTGACCTGGAAGCGAGTAACCGCTTGGAACATAACGGGCAGGGTGTTTGGTATCTTTCTTGTCCTGGGAGGCCTTATGCTTTTCACCTGGGGCGTGCTGGGGGTAAGCGGTGTACTGAGAAAGGCCCCTGAGGCGGGACCTGGAGAAGGCATACGGTGGGTAACATCCTTCGACGAGGGTATGAAGCTTGCTAAAGAGGAAGGTAAGCCGGTC
>MHZB01000109.1 GCA_001828605.1 Planctomycetes bacterium RIFCSPLOWO2_12_FULL_50_35
CATAAGTGGTGCGAGTCTGAATGGCGCCTGGGTCGAAGGTGCAGACTTTCTTGGGGTTAGAGGTCTTACCCCGGAGCAAAAACAGTATCTCAAGGAAAACGGCGCTATTGTGCCGGACTAGCTGACTTTATAACCACATCCCTCCCGGGACCCCTTGTCCGGAGGGTCGTCTTAGCGGGTTTGGGTCTTCATTTGAGATAGAAAGAAAGGAGGGGGCATGGAATGAACCGTATCCAAAGATTATCGCTGACCGTGATCTTTACTGTTTCTGTCGGGTTGATTCCGATAGTACTGGGGATATATGCAGGCACAACCTACGGATTTTCTGAGGCCGATCTAAAAAAACTGCTGGAATCCGGAAACTGCCCTGGGTGCGACCTTCACGGCGCCAATCTTGGCAGCGCCGACCTTAGCGGCGCCAACCTGCAGGACGCCAATCTGAGCGGTGGTGTCAACCTTGGCGGCGCCAAGCTGATTGGTGCCAACCTTGTAGGCGCAAACCTTAGCGGTGCAAACCTCCACGAGGCCACCCTGGAGGATGCCAACCTGATTAATGCCAAGCTCTTTGGTGCTAACCTGGTCAACGCTGACCTGAACGATGCAAATCTGCAGGATGCCGATCTAAGCGGCGCAAACCTGAGCGGCGCAAACCTGAAAGACACCACCCTGGACGGTACCAGACTGTCGGGCGCCAATCTTTACAATGCAGACCTGAGCGGTACCGATTTGAGCAATACCTTTTTAGGTGGTTCCAATGTCAATGGCGCCGTCTTTGTGGGGACAACGGGCCTTACCGATGAACAAAAGGCGGATTTTAAGAAACTCGGTGCCAAACTGGATTAGTGCGTTGACCCTTCACTTCGTTCGGAATGAAACAGGGTATTAGAATGACTTTTCCAGAGGTTTCATTATACGAGACCTCTGCAAAAGTATACGGATTACTCTAATTTCTCCTCTCCTCGATGGGGGAGAGGGTAGTCGACTCTCCAACCTCCTAAGTCTGTCCAGTGCCGACGGCTCCGCCTGTAAAGAAAGGATGGTCTTGAAAATGGACCATGTCAGAGTGTCAATATTGACCACTGCCTTTATTGTTTTGATTGGATGCGCGACAGACCCATATGGCCCGGTGACATATAACAAGAGTGACCTGGATAAACTATTAAAGACGAATGCGTGCCCCGGGTGCAACCTTAGCGGTGCAGATTTGCGTGGCGGTTTTATGGGGTATGCTCACCTTAGTGGCGCAAACCTCAGTGGTGCCCATCTGGATGGCGCAATGCTAGTGGAGGCCGACCTTACTAATGCCAACCTTAGTGGTGCAAAACTGCACGATGCCACCCTGCGAAACGCTAATTTGACCGGCGCCAACTTGGACGGTGCAATAGTAGTAGGTGCGTGTTTCCTGGATGCGAAGGGCCTTTCCACAGAGCAGGTGGAAGACCTCAAAAGGCGCGGTGCCGTCTTTCACGAGAGGAGTTTTTAAAAGTATTGAGGGATTCCAGGCGCTTATTTGAGGGTGGCGAAAAAGAGACAACTGTAAGGCGAATCCGATGCGACGCATATTTCCGTCGTGGCATTCGCCTGGGGAAATAACGTTCCCTATCGAAGGAACCGATGATAAAAGATACGAAGGAATTAATTGAATGTGTTCCGAATTTTAGCGAGGGGAAAGACCTTGCAAAGATTAGGGAAATAACCAAGACGATAGACAGCACCCCTGGTGTCGGGCTCCTGGGCGTGGAGGAAAATGGTGATTATAACAGGGTGGTTGTTACGTTCGCCGGGGGTCCAATTGGAGTAAGAGAGGCCGCATTCAGGTCTATTGCCAGAGCCGTAGAGCTCATTGATATGTCAGTGCAGAAAGGGCACCATCCAAGAATAGGTGCGGCAGACGTGTGCCCCTTTGTGCCCATATCGGGCGTGACCATGGAGGATTGTGTGGTTCTGGCAAAGGCCTTGGGCAAGGAGGTCGGAGAGAAATTGGGAATACCTGTGTATCTGTACGGTGAGGCCGCAAAAGTGTCCGAAAGGACAAACCTCTCAAACGTGCGAAGGGGTGAGTACGAGGGACTGGAAGAAAAGTTAAAAGACCCTGAGTGGAGGCCTGACTTTGGACCGTGTGAATATAACGACAGGGTGAAGAAGACCGGCGCCATAGCAATAGGGGCTAGAAAGCTCCTTATCGCCTATAACATAAGCCTGAATACGTCCGATGTCGGTCTTGCGAATAAGATAGCTGGTAGATTGAGAGAGTCCGGCGTTGTAACAAATCGAGGAGGGAAGAGGGTAAGGATACCTGGGAGATTAAAAAAGGTTCAGGCCATGGCCGTTCCGATGGAATCCGGTGTTACTGAGATTTCCATGAATCTATTGGATTATGATGTTACACCGCCTCACGTGGCCTTTGAGGCGGTTAAGGGTGAGGTGAAGGGGCCTGGTGTGGAGATAATAGGCAGTGAGATAGTAGGGCTTGTAACAAAGATGCCTCTACTTATGGCCGGGAGGTTTTATGGGTGCAGTGGTACGGATAGGGAACTGATAGAGACGGCTGTTAAGGGATTGAGGTTGTTGAAGTTCGACCCGAATAGGAAAATTATAGAATACGCAACGGGGCTTGGGTTCTGTAATCTTACTTCTTAACAGGGGTAAAGACGTAAAGCGTCTCGCTTTTATCGCATATTATATAAATATTCCCGTCTGCATCCTTGGTTATACCCTCGGCCTGTGGTATGTCTATGGTTAAAGAACTCACCAATTTGCCCCCGGGCGTGAACTCCATTATCTTTTTTGATTCATGGCTTAATACCAATAGATTACCACTGGAGTAGTCATAGCAGATATCAGACAGGTCGTCGGCCTCTTCCACTTCAAAGGATTTTATTACGTTGCCGTTCTCATCCAACTCTATTACCGCCTTAGGACTCTTCTCATTAGCCACAAAGACGTGTCCGGTTCTTGGATCAATAGACACCCCCTCTATCCCGTGGTTTAGGTTCCACATGCGCCATTCTATAGGTACTTTGATTGTGCGCAACACATTGCCCTGCCTGTCTATCTCCAGTATCTCCCTGTGTCTCTCCTCCGCCAGGAGAAACGTGTCGTTAAGCGGATTATAAGCAATTCCTTCCAGGTCGTTTGTTCGTATGTCTATTATAGTTAGAAGTTCTCCTTGCTTATCCAGTTGATATACGCCGCCTCTGCCGTCGCGCACGGTCCAGAGGGTATCTGTATGTGGGTCGTAGGTAAGCCCGGAGGGTTCGACAACCTGAACGGGGAATGAATCCGCCAGTTCGTATTCTCCCACCGCAGCAAAGCTGCAGGACGGCAATAGGAAGGCCGCAGCAAGACACAAGCAGATTACAGTGATTACATATTGGTTTAGTCTTTGTAGCATATTAGATTATCGATCGTTACGAAAATTGTAGGGGCATAATGTATTGTACACCTACTTGTTAGGCTGAGATTCCTGAGAAACGGTGGAAACCAACACTTTTCAGGGATCTCTACAAATGCTTATTTTACCTGAAACCCCTCCTGGTCAGTATTATTTTATCCCTAATGCCCACGTTTATTATCAGCGAAAGGGCGAGTAAAGACGATATCAGAGACGAGCCGCCATAACTGACAAACGGCAGATTAATTCCGGTAATGGGCGCCACTCCAAGGACCATTGCCATGTTTACAAATATCTGTGAAGTAAACATGGCCACTAACCCTATCAGGACAAGTCGTCCCACGGGGTCTCTTGTCCTATATGCAATTCCCAATGTGCCCAGTATGAACGCCAGAAAGAGCAGAATCACCCCGAACGTCCGGAGGAAGCCCCACTCCTCGGCTATTACGGCAAATACAAAGTCTGTGTGTGGTTCGGGCAGTCTGTTGAGCTGGGTCTGAACTCCCTGTTTCCATCCCTGCCCCAGCACACATCCGGAACCAATGGCAATCAGTGACTGGAGCCTGTGATAGGCTGCGCCCCAGTCCTGGGTCTCGCTGGGCCAGAGAAATCCGATTACGCGGGCCCTTTGATAGTCTCTCAGCAGAAAGAACCACAAAAGCGGTAACGTGACAAACCCCATAGGTATCAGGAGCAGGAAGTGCTTTATGCGCGCACCCGTAACAAACACCATGGCAAAGAATATGGGGAGTAATATAAGCCCCGTACCCAGGTCTGGCTGCATAAAGATCAGCGCCATAGGCAGGATTGCAAATGCCAGGGATATCATGAGTATGCTGAAACGTTTGTAATTGTCTTTGTACATCAGGTACTTTGCAAGTGCAAGTACGAGGACTATCTTTATGAATTCGGAGGGCTGGAAGTTTACTACGCCGAGGTCAAACCACCTGCGTGTACCGCGGATAGTGCCGCCCAAAAAGAGTACGGCAATCAGGGCCACGATAAAGACAATATACAGTATGTACGCCTGGCGCACTATCTGCATGTAGTCTAACACCAGCAGACCGAAGAACAGGCCAAACCCGATGCCCATAAAGACGAGCTGTCTGAATGCGCAGGCCTGGCTTGCCGCACTCCAGATGAAGAAAAAGCCGATGGCCATGAGCCCGCATGCAGACCCAAACACCATCCAATCAAAACCACCTACAAGATGTTTGTTCACCTTTATCATCATTTTGGAGTGCCTGCCGTCCTCTTGGCCGTCAGCAGTTTATCGGCCTTTTCTATGTCAAGAATGCCGGATACCAGCTTCCTGGTTATCGGCCCAGCCACTTCTCCCCCATGGCCGGTTGTGTGCTCTACGACCACACAGAAGGCGTAGCGAGGGGCATCGAACGGTATGTAACCTACAAACCATGCGTGGTTTTTGTCGCTACTGCCTGTCTGTGCCGTTCCGGTCTTTCCGGCAACACCCAGTTCCTCAAGTCCCTTGCCCCTTGCAGTACCACTTATAACCACCTGCCTGAGCGCTTCCTGAACGGCAGGGAAGTGTTCTTTTGGTATATCTATTTCGCGCAACTCAGGAGCTTCCACCTTACGTACGGTTGCATCGTCGTCAGCAACAATCTTCTTTAGAAGGTGTGGCCTGACCATAATCCCGCTGTTTGCAACGGCTGATGCCAGTTGCGTCATCTGGAGGGGGGTAACAACCAGCGCCCCCTGACCAATTGACACATTTATTCTTTCCCCCGGATATCTAGGCAGGGGCACATCCCCAGACGCCTCGTAGGGCAGGTCTACGCCAGTCTCGCTTCCAAACCCAAATTTCTCGGTCCATTCCTTTATTGCCCTGCCGTCAAGTCGTTTTGCCGTCTCAAAGAAGTATACGTTGCAAGAGTGTTCTATTGCCCTTTTAAGGTCTACAGGGCCGTGGGCGGAGGTGCAGCGGAACTTGAATTCGCCTACGGTTATTGACCCGCTGCAGTAAAAGTGGGTGTTCAAGTCAATCTTTCCCTCTGCGAGGGCCGTAAGGGCCGTTACTATCTTAAAGGTGGAGCCTGGCGGCAGTAGGGCCTGTGTGGGGCGGTTCAGCAGGGGCGTGTCCGGGTCTTTAATCAGTTTGTTGTAGTCCGCGCCAAGGGTGTTCGGGTTAAACCTGGGATAGCTCGCCATAGCGAGTATCTCGCCAGTGTGAGTGCCCATGACAACGATAGACCCTTTTGTCTCTCCCAAACACTCTTCGGCCAGCCGCTGCACGTCAAGGTCTATGGTAAGGAAGACGCCGTCTCCGTGTCTTGGAGGCATGTCAAATATGGTCTTGTCCACTTTTAGGGTCTGTAGCGATATTACCTCGACTCTCCTTCCGGGGTCTCCCGTAAGGTCCGAATCGTAGTAACCCTCGACTCCGGCCCTGCCTATGCGGTAGTCTGCCAATTCTGATGACGGGGAAAGGTCCTTGTAGTTCTGTGATTTTTTGTATTCTTCGTCGCTCCGCTGTATGGCCGACTTTGCCTTGTGCATCTCTTCCGGAGTGGGCCTTCCAAGATAGCCGAGTATATGTGAGGCAGTATCATTGTAAGGATAATATCTCTTGGGTCTGGTGCGAAGTGATACCCCCGGATAGGAATCCTGATCCATCTCAAACACAGCCGCCTTTTGCAAAGGTACGTCCTTGGCTATTGCATGTGATGCGAATTCTTCCTGTATCCTTACGGTCTTTTTGTGTCGCAGTTGTACTTGCTCTTTAATCTTTTCCACCCGATTTACTGTTTCCTCCGCCTGACCAAGCAGTTGCCGTGGAGCAGAATCCAGGAGGTTTGCCAGCTTCGTTACCCACAGGCCCGTATCTACATGGCAGGAATCGCACCCGGCGGAAAGGTCTCTGTGCGCCTTCAGTTGGGAAAGAGACTGAGGCATCTCCCCTTTGTCGCGAAGGTATCCGTACAGTATATTCTTATAATCAACGACGATGTCAAACGCCGGCTCCTCCACTGCCAGCGGCCGTCCGCGACAGTCATATATATTGCCCCTGCGTGCCGGCACAGAATAGTCCCTCAGCAGACGCTTCTGCGATATGCCGCTGTATTTGGCGCCTTCAAATATCTGTAGATAGCCCAGCCTTACCACCAGTACCGTAAAGGATGCGATGACCAGACCAAATATTATCTTCAATCTGTTGGAGTACATGATTAGTGTATGTCCTGTCTCAGGCGCACCGGCCGGAACGTTTTAAAGAGGAAGTACGGCCCAGCGGCCAAAACAGCGGTGTAGGTTGAACCCACAAATATGTTTAAGAGCGTGGGCAGCGCAGCAAGGTTTCCGTAGGAAAGCCATACGACGAGTGCAGAACCTCCTCGATAGACAATGGACGCTATAAGGACGACCAGCAGTTGCGCTAAGATGCTGTTTGTATATATCTTATGCCTCCAAATGCCTATGATAATGGCAATCCCGGTAAAGAAGGAGGCATTTAGACCGAGAGGCTCTTCGGAAAGGACATCCTTGCAGAGACCCATTATACAGGCCGATATACTGGCCTCGGGAGGGTCGAGGTTAAGCGCGGAAAGAACTGCAAAAATAAGGAAAAAGTTAGGCCTTATACCAAGGAACCCTATTTGGCTGAAGATCGTAGACTCCAGGATGGAGATAAATAATGCACAGGCTATCAAAATTGTCCACAGCATTTGCGTATCGTTTTGTGTATGGGAGATTACTTCTTCAGTACCATAACGGTGTTCATCCTGTTGGGGTTAACCCTGGGTCTCAGCCTCAACGTCCTGTAAGGAGAACCTTCGCTGTCAATATCGTCTGCTATGGTGGCTATGAAGAGGGCGTCGGGGAATACGTCCCCAATGGACGACGACACTACTTTGTATCCCTTTTCCACCCTTTGTCCCCACCTGGACAAGTACTTGAGCCTGCATGTGTCTCCGGAACCCCCTTCCACCACCCCCACATCCTCCGTTTCCAAGATGCGCGCAGGGACTTTTGAGGCAGGATCCGTTATCAACAACACCCTGCTTGTGGACTTACCCACTGTGGAGACCGTTCCTACAAGCGCGGCATCGGCGATTACAACACTGTCTTCGGTAACGCCGTGTGATGAGCCCACGTCAATCAACATGCTGTTTCTCAAGTCGGAAGTATCGTATGCGACTACGTTGGCCATGAGTGGTTTTTGATTCAAGACACCTTCCCTGTAGTATTCCGTTACGGAGGCCAACTCCGTCTGCAGCCGGTCCACGGTCGCCTTTTGAGCCACAACCATGTTCTCCAGCATAAAGACGTCTTCCTCCAGGTCCTTTATTCTCGACGAGGCGTTCCAGGAGCGGGGTATCCAGAGGAGCGTATTTCTTGCGGCAGTGCCTGCCGTGAGAAACGTCTTTTGTATAGGCACCAGAGGCCATGAGAGAGTCGTCTTTATGTGATTGGAGAATTTAGACGGAACAACCAGAAGCGACAGACATATTACAAGTGGAAAGAATGTCGGCAAGAATATCTTAAGAAAACGTTTTTCCTTATTCTTCCGTATCCTCATCACGCAATACATCTTTGTAGAGGTTTAGATTTTCCAGCAACACACCCGTGCCCCTGGCTACCGCTGTTAGCGGGTCATCCGTTATGCGGACGGGTATACCGGTTTCTTCCTGCAGCAGCTTGTCAATCCCCCTCAGGAGCGCCCCGCCACCGGCCAGCACCATGCCGTGTTCCAGCAGGTCTGAGGCCAGCTCCGGCGAGGTTTGCTCAAGCGTTGTCTTTACTGCGTCAGTGATTTGTTCGAGAGGCCCCGACAAGGCCTCACGTATCTGCTCAGAGCTTACTGTGACGGACCTGGGGAGTCCCGCTATCGCATCCCTCCCCCTAACCTCCGCAGTGATTTCCCCATTAATCGGAAATGCGGAGCCTATTCCTATTTTTACACCCTCTGCCGTACGATGGCCGATCTCCAGGTTAAAGTGCGCCCGCATGTGTTTCATTATTGCCTCGTCCATTTTGTCGCCGGCCACGCGCAGGCTTGTCTGGGTAAAGACATCACCCAGAGAGATGACCGCCATCTCCGTCGTGCCGCCACCGATGTCCACTACCATCTGGGCCGTAGGCTCGCTTATGGGCAGTCCACAGCCTATTGCAGCGGCCTTTGGCTCGCCGATGAGAAACACTTCACGTGCACCGCATCTCTCCAGGGAGCTCACCACGGCGCGTTTTTCAACGGCCGTTATGCCGCCGGGGACGGCTACCAGTACACGAGGCCTTATACCCCACTTCCTTTTATTCACCTTGCGGATGAAGTACCGGAGCATGACTTCTGTCAGATCGAAGTCGGCAATAACTCCGTCCTTGAGGGGCTGTGTTACGCAGATTGTGGAGGGAGCTTTCCCAAGCATGGCCTTTGCGATGTTTCCCACTGCCTTTCCGTCAAGCAGGACTTCATTTGTCCCGGGCCGCACCGCCACCACGCTTGGTTCGAAGAGGACAATCCCCCGGCCGGGCACGTAGATAAGCGTATTTACAGTGCCCAGGTCTATGCCCATATCCGGGGTCATGGCGCCCATAAAGAAATGAACCGGATGCATGATTTACTCCAAGAAATACGAAGGATTAGACATCCAAGTTATAGTACCAGCTTCTCTTTTGAGTGCCACATATTGACTGGCCAGGGTAAAAAATTTTTGGCCAGAACTCTGGTACTACTCTTTATGTTTTTTCGTATTCATCGCCATTCCCCTTCGCCTATCAAACGCAAGTATTATATTGTGCCTCAAGTACATGTCAAGGGTAAAATCGCCCATGTTTTTCTACTCTAAGATTGCTTGACTATGTTATACTTGGATTTATGCCTTAATTATGCTCATTAAGCAATTGACTCTTAAAGTATCCGAGAGTATATTTCTTTCTTATGGGAAAACAAGAACTTATAGAAGCCTATCAAAAGTTATCTGTCTTGGAACCGTTACAGTCGAGTGACGACAAACTTTTGCGGGATTTATACAAGGATTTTCTTGAGCGAATCATAACGATTCTTATTCTTAATAAAGAAAAACACTACAAACTCTTGTTGTCGGGTCATACAGGCTGTGGTAAGTCTACGTTTCTGAATATCCTCTCTGATAATTCAGACATAAAAGAGAAATTTTTCGTAGTTCCGTATTCTATAAAAGACGTTCTAGACCCAGATGACATAGACCACATAGACCTCATCCTCTCAATGGCGCTTCAGGCCGTTATCCGCGCACATGAGAGCCATATCAAGATATCTACCAACCTCAAAGAACGAGTCCGTAAAATTCGTGATTCCCTGCAAGAGGTTATGATTGAAGAGCAGGAAACGATAAGGAGGAAAAAGAAGGAGATTGGTGGAGGGGCTGGTCTTGGGGCCATAATGAAATGGCTTAAATTAGACTTCTTTGCCAGTTATCAATTGAACAAAGAAGTAAGAGATTCTGTGCGCAAGAGGTATAAAGCGGAGATAAGAGACTTGATTGACACAACGAATACTATTTTGTCGGAAATTCAGAGCAAATTGCGGGAGAAAAGGATTTTGTTCCTGGTTGACGATACGGATAAACCGCCGCTTAGAAATGCCTTTGAGATATTTGACGACAACGGTCTCCACCTGGCCAGGCTTAATGCCAACATTGCCTTTGTAATAGACATGTCTGTAGCGTGCTCCTCCCGATACCGCATCATCACAAGTAAAATAGGCCAGGGTGAACCCTTCCCTTCTATCAAGATAGCAGAAAGAGATGGAAGTGATTCTGGATATTGCAAGAATAACCGTGATAGGCTCAAGGCCCTCTTAGGCAAACGCATCTCCAACGGGCTTATCGAGGGAAAAGCATTGGGTGAAGCTGTAGAGTCTAGCGGCGGCATTGTAAGAGAAGCGGTGCGAATACTCAAATTGGCTGCCGAGCAATGTATCGTTTCCGATGGCAAGAAGATACAAGAAACGGATGTTGATTCTGCTGTACTAAAAATCAGAAATGAATATTCTTTGAATATGAAACACGTTGACCTCCTTAAAAAGGTGCTGGATAATCCGAAATGGATACCAGAACAGGATGAAGACATAGAAAGTGCCGATTCCCCCTTCCTTGTGTTGCTCCACAATCTGGCTTTGATGGAATACCTCAATGACGAAAGGTGGAGACGTCCTAACCCGGTTCTTATCAAATGGCTGGAAAGAATGTAAAAGTAAAAGGCCTCCCGGCGGCGCAAAGCCTGGAGTTAGAAAAGCTTACTCGGGTTATCGGGCTCCATCTCGGCATAGGCGGCATTTTCATCATCGCTGTCGGCAATGAAAAAATCCAACAGCGGATAGAAAGGTTGTTAAAGACTTGCCTGGAAGACGGCATCGCCTGGTATCTATTCAAAGTGGACAACGAACGTACAGATGTTCTCCTTTACCTGAGAGGTCTGGTTGACAAAAAGAACATTGAACCTGCCAAAACGATAATATCCATAAAGGTCTTAGAGGATTATCACCCCGACACCGTTCAGAAAATCCTCCATGCCCTTAATACCCGCAGGGAGTATGTATGTCAGGATAAACTTCTCTGCTTGTTTTGGGTGCGGCCCGAACTAATGGAACAGCTCCAGCGCCAGGCAAAGGATTTTTGGAGCTTTAGGAGTTATACCTGTAAGTTTGAAGAGATGCCCTCACACTGGCGCATACCAGCGAAAAGACCCCAATCCTATAATGACCGGATCCAAGAGATTACATCTCTAATCGGACGGGTAGAGGCATCAAGCCCCTTAAACCGCGGACTCCTTGCCTCCCTTTATTTCGCTCTAGGTGAACAGGCAAGTAAATATTCGGACCTTGAACGCGCCCTTTCCTCTTTTCTAAAGGCCAAAAAACTTCTTGTCCAAACACAGGACAAGAGGAACCTCGCCTCCACCCTTGGCAACATAGGAGCGATATACCAGACTAAGGGCGACCTGGACGAGGCCCTAAGGTATCTCCAGGAGGCCCTGAAGATATTTAGGGAGATAGGCTACCTCCAAGGTGAGGCGAGCGACCTTGGCAACATAGGAGCGATATACCAGACTAAGGGCGACCTGGACGAGGCCCTAAGGTATCACCAGGAGGCCCTGAAGATAGACAGGGAGATAGGCTACCTCCAGGGTGAGGCGAGCGACCTTGGCAACATAGGGCTGATATATAAAGACAAGGGCGACCTGGACGAGGCCCTAAGGTATCTCCAGGAGGCCCTGAAGAT
>MHZB01000110.1 GCA_001828605.1 Planctomycetes bacterium RIFCSPLOWO2_12_FULL_50_35
TGCCTTCCAGGGCGGGCACCTCCACGTGGATGTCTATCCTGTCCAGGAGTGGGCCGGAGACCTTTGAGACGTATTTCTGTATCTGATGCGGTGTGCAGTGGCACTCCTTCTTTGTATGACCGTAGTAGCCGCAGGGGCATGGGTTCATGGCCCCGACCAGCATGACGTTGGTGGGGTAAGTTACTGTGTTTGCGGCCCTGGAGATGGTTATCTGTCCGGCCTCCAAGGGTTGTCTCAGCGACTCCAGTGTGTTGCGGTCAAACTCCGGGAGTTCATCCAGGAACAACACCCCGTGGTTCGATAGGCTCAATTCACCCGGTCTGGGGAACGTGCCTCCGCCGACCATGCCCGCCTCGCTTATAGTATGGTGTGGCGTGCGAAACGGCCTGGTTGCTATAAGGGAATGGCCCTGGTTAACGAGGCCGCTGACGCTGTAGACCTTCGTGGTCTCTAGTGATTCCTGCGGCAGGAGCTTCGGGAGTATGGTAGGCAGTCTCTGCGCCAGCATGGTCTTGCCGCCCCCCGGCGGCCCTATCATGAGCACGTTGTGCCCTCCTGCCGCCGCCACCAGTAGCGCCCTCTTTGCGTGTTCCTGTCCCTTTACGTCGGCAAAGTCCACGTCGTAAGAGGCTGACTTCTCGAAGACCTCTTCCAGGCTGAGTCTTACGGGCTTTATCTCAAGCTGACCGCTTAGAAATCCCACCGTGTCGGTGAGAGAGGTCACGGGTATGACGTCCAGCCCCTCCACCACGGCGGCCTCCTGTGCGTTTGCACTTGGGAGTACAATGCCGCGGTAATGCTCCTCTCTGGCGTTCATCGCCATGGACAGGCATCCGTTTATTGCCCTCACGCGCCCGTCCAGGGCCAGCTCGCCGACTATTAGATAATCCTCCGGCTTCCGTACCTCAATCTGTCGGCTGGCTGCCAGAAGGCCGATGGCGATTGGCAGTTCAAACGCGGGGCCCTCCTTCTTTCGGCTGGCGGGGGCGAGGTTAATGGTTATGTGGTCCATGGGGAACCGGTAGCCGCTGTTGATGAGTGCGGCCCTTACCCTGTCGCGGCTTTCTTTGACCGCCTGGTCGGGAAGGCCGACCAATACGGTATAAGGAAGTGTCCCACGGCTTACGCACACCTCTATTTCCAGCACGTATGCGTCTATGCCGTAGACGGCGGAGCTATGGACCTTGGCGAGCATGTTGTATCACTGAAATAATGCAGGAATACGTTTTCCAGAAAGAATCCAGCAGGGGCCGATATTAAAGGCGGTGCATCCAGGCACACCCGATGGTACTCATGTTATATGGCAAAATATAGCGGTCTGTGAGCCAAGGGTCTTCACCCTGCATCAAATGTGAATTTACCTATATGTAATTCATACTTGAAGTGTGCAGCCGGCTAAGCGCTCGCAACGGCGATCTTATTCAATTCTTTAAGCAGCTTGTCTACGTCAACGCCGTCTGCCTTGGCCGTTGTCTCTATGGAGCATGCCCCGCCGCAACAGGAATCCACCTTGAATTGTGCAAAAACCCTTAAGGTCTGTGGATACTTCATGGTCACGTCATTGATAATCATGTCCTTGGTAATCAATGCCATTGCTTGTGTCTACCTCCTGCTTTTAAACGGTTACGTTATAAAAGCGATTTTAAACTATTTCCTGTACAAACTCAATCCCTTCTTTGTAGTTGCCTGATTTATCAGGCTATTATTTATGTATGCCCCATAAATGGGGCAACTACATACAGTTTGCGTAGGGACAGGGTTTATCCCTGTCCGCATCCTTGAGGCATCGGCGGACAGCCATAAAGGCTGTCCCTACATTTAGGTTTCGCGGTTGTTGGCCTGTAGGGGCGACCCGACGGGTCGCCCCTACTTATTACATACTGATACCCTTTTCCAGACAGATGTCTTTCTCTGTGTCTTGCTTGAATTCTTCAAGGGGCTCCCTGTGCGGCCCATATTCGCCGCCCTTCTGGGCGCACAGCCTGTACTTGCCGGCGGGCACTATAAATTCATACTTACCGCTCGGAAGTTCCGGCCAGGCGATCACCAGCCCGTTGTCCTTCTCAAGCCATGCCTTTGAGTTTTTCAATGGTTTTTTGCAGTCAGACTCCTCACAGACCTTCCCGTATATCCTTATCACTGTTGGTCTTTTTGTAATTACCATCTTTCGTCCCTCCTAATAACGTTTTAAGTCAGATTCTTAAGATAAATTAACAACAAATTGCGGCTTTTGGCAAGCAGATAGTGTAAGGATATCCTTTCATTGGGACTCATTTCCCAGGCGATAAATTTCCTTGAAAGCACAGGTGGCAAATAATATAATTTGTAAAATCATTGATGTACTTATGGTGACCGATTAGTTCTGGAAAATCTTGTATGATTGGCATTCAGGGGGAGTGAAGTCCGCCTGAGGCGGAAAGGATGTAGCGTCTGGTCTCCGTACCAGACGTCTTCTTTGTGCGTCCGATACGGAGGCTTCGGCGGTGAGCTCAGCCGAACCGATCGGACGCTATACGCTTCGCCCCGTACCATTTCGGTACGGGGTTCGCCCAGAATGACATCTGGTGTCAGAAGGTCTTTTTAGACCCTACAAAATAAGGGAAAAATGAAGAAGCTTGTCCTCATAAACCCGCATCCGCAGGAACACCTTGGTGAGGAAAATATATCCGTACTGGTGCAGATGCCCCTGAACCTGGGATATATTGCGGCGCTGACTCCCAAGGACTGGGAGATAGACGTAATAGACGAGTGCATTGAAACGGCCATTGACGGAAAGACTGGTGACATAACTTTCGATCCTACGGGTGTGAAGCTGGTCGGCGTAACGGCCGTGTCGTATCAGGCGCCAAGGGCCTATGACATCGCCCGCGCCTGCAAGAGACGCAGGATACCGGTTGTGATTGGCGGGCCTCACGCATCAACCCTGCCGGACGAGGTGGCCGCTTATGCAGACGCCGCAATTGTGGGTGAGGCGGAAGGTGTGTGGGCGGATGTGATTCGTGATGCGGAAAAAGGTCAATTAAAGAATCAATATTTCGGCGGTCTCACCCCCCTCAACAAGCTGAGGGACGTCTATCCGGACAGGGGACTCCTTAAGAAAAAATACGGCTATAGATACTCTTCAATAATAACTACCCGTGGCTGCCCTAACAGATGCGACTTCTGCGCCGTGCCCGTCTTCCAGGGGAGAAAGTACAGGGAACGGCCCGTGGAAGACGTCCTGGCGGAGATGCAGGCAACGGACTACAAGGGCCTGATGTTCGCCGAGGACAATTTCTACGGACACAGCAAGATATCGAACGATAGGGCCAAAGAGCTCTTCAGGAAGATGACCGAGAGGAACGTCGTAAAAGACTGGTTTGGCTTCACCGCCCTCAACACTACCTCCGACGAGGAGTGCCTGAAGTACATGGCCTCAAGCGGCTGCCTGGGGATTCTTATCGGCATAGAGTCCCTGGACGAAGACGTGCTGAAGAGCATGAACAAGCGGGTGAACATCCGGATGGGAGTGGAGGGTTACAGAAAGGGCATCGAAAACCTCCACCGTCACGGGATCATCTGCTGGGGTTCGGTAATCTTCGGGACCGACGGCGATAAGAAGGACAACTTCAAACGCATGACCGACTTTGCCCTGGACATGGGGATGGACGTCCTGACCTTCGGAATCTACACGCCCATGCCCATGACCGAGAGTTTCCACCGCATGACCAAGCAGGGACGCATCTTCCGCAATAATTTTCCCGAAGACTGGTTCTACTACAACTCCAACCATCTGGTGTTCGCCCTGAAGGACATGCCCCTTGAGGATTTCATCGAGGGCATGGAATACGTCTACGAAAACCTTTACTCAAGAGAGGCCCTGAAGAAGCGCTTCGATAAGACGCTCCGGGAGACCAACAATTCGAAGAACGCCATGTTCGCCTACCGGATCAACATAGACTGGCGCGTGGTCTTTAAGAGCGTGATTGACGACCTGAAGAAGCTGTATGATTCGGACGTCTATACCGGGGTAAGATCCAGGTCCAAAGTGGCAGTGCCGTAACTTCCATTGCCTTGCTCCCGCAGAGGGACAACTTCATAAGGTTTTTCAGTGCTTGGTTGTAGATATTTGCTGCCTATGTCATTCCGTGCTTGCCCCTGCCCCTGATTCGCTCGGGGGCTTCAAATCATAGTTTTGTAGAGGTTCAACGGCATGAGAAAAATTTCTTCCTTATTCCTCGCCGCCTTCGTCCTTTTATCATCTTCAACCGCTTCTGCCAATGACCCCGAGATGATGCGCCTGTACAGGAAGGCCCTTGAAGGGATGGACTGGCCGCTCCGGAGGGATGATTTTGAATCCGTTGGACTAAAGACCGCCCGGGATTTTGACGCCCTGGCTCAGATGTGCATCGAGGCGGGTGATTACGCCCGGGCCCAGGAGCTTACCGCAGAGGCGCTTGAGCTCGATGCATTTGACCCGGTTGCAAATCTCAACGCCGGACTGCTGTATTATAAATATGAAAAATACCAAGAAGCTGTATACCATCTCAGTTGGGCGCTCAGGATAGAAGAGAATTTGTACAAGACCAGAAGGGTGCACCTGGGCGAGGAACTCCTGTCAACCTCAGAGCCCCCTGCATATCTGCCGATAATGACGCTGCTTGACAAGGCCAGGGAAAAGGCAGGGATGAAACCTGAAGCCGATGAGACGGGAGGAAAAAGACCTCCCGAATTGTCAGGAGGGGCAATCCGTTCCGACACCGCCGGTCCGGCGTATGAAATTCTAAGAGAGGTTGATGAACCCGGAAAGGTACGAAAGCTCGACATCCTAGTGCCGCCAGACACGACAAAAGGAGATGCCCTTGAGCTGGCGCGCGATCTGATGGCGCAGTACGAGAACTACGCAATTGTAAACGTAAAAATCTTTGACGACAAAGACGTTTACAATAATCGCGGCGGCTCCCAGGAGTTGAAAGAAACATTTTGGGAGCATTTCCTGGTGGATGCGGTAAAGAATAAATACATAGGAGCCGATTGGGTAAAATGGATTGCCGAGGGACGGAACTAAACTCTTGGCGCTATGGTATGCGGTGGCGGAGACGTGAGAGTCCATAAACACCTGTCAACTTGCTTATGCAGTCTGCCTGGTCTTTAACGCATCCCACAGAAAGTCCGTAACCGGGTCTATGTATGCGTCCAGTTCCTTCTCAAGAACACCCATCCGCTTGAAGTCGGAAAGCTTGGTTATCGCCCCGGCAATCATGGCGCCGGCAAACGGCAATTCTATCTGTTTCAACTCGCCTGACACGATGCCTTCCCTTACAATCTCAACGATTACTTCCAGGGGTTTGGGCGTCTTCGGCAGGAGCGTCCTCAGCTCGTAGTGGGACGAAAGTATAAGAAATTTATACAGGAGGGGTTCTCTGTGGGCAAACGCATAAAAGGCGATAATGGCGTGCTTCAACCTGTTCTTTGTACCGGTTACCCCGTGGAGTTTCTTCTCGAGGTCTTGCTTGAAACGCTTCATGTTATCGTAGAATATCTCCTGCGCCAGTTCATCCTTACCTTTCCAGTGGCAGTAGAGTGTGCCCTCCGCCACGCCCGCTTTCCCGGCAATATCCTTTATCGTGGTGGCCCTTATGCCCTTCTCGGAAAAGAGTCTTATAGCCGCTTCTACGATTGCCGGCTTTTTAGTCTCAAGTACTTTAGTGTCTTTGCTCAGAGATACGCTCTCTGTGTTCACAACACCCTCCTGTGGAGAATTCATTCCAAATTCATCAACAATAAATGCCCCGTCAAAAAGACAGGGTTATCAAATGGATGGGCATTTACTCACACTGACAAGAGAAATATGAGTGAGCGCTTACCCATTAAGAGTTTACCAGTTATTTCCTTGCAGTCAAAGGATTCGTGGATTATTTACGGATGCAGTTGAAAGGTCTAAGCTGCTTGACAATCGAGGGGGTTTGCTGGGGGGATAGCACTATATGTGTTACGTAAGATGCGCTGCGTTACTCGTTAAAATGCCGACGATACCGGCAATACCCTAACGAAAAATTTGGACCCCAGAGGCTTCCTCTTTCCTATTCAGCATGAACGGGGCGAAGGTGACCTGAGTGACAGGTCTTCTGTCCATGCCGAAAAATCCCTCCTTCTTACGAAGCGGCTCCCTGTTTATGTCCACTAAAGAAGGTCTGCGCCGGGTAGGAGAGAGGTAACCCTATAAGGGCTGCCTCAGGGGTCCCGGGGGAAAAACTGCAAACCACATTTATTTAGAGCATCACCCACTTGCCGCTTATCAGAGCGTGCGAGTCATAGAACCTACGGCAAGTGAGTGAAT
>MHZB01000111.1:0-3845 GCA_001828605.1 Planctomycetes bacterium RIFCSPLOWO2_12_FULL_50_35
AGGAAGGTCGCAGACCTCCTGATGGTGTAGCAGGCGTTAACCCCTACGCTTATTCCGGCCTTCTCCATAATGTTGAGGTTGTTTGGGTCATCTGCTACTACCACCGCCTCTTCCCACCCCAGACCCTTATCCCTCAGTAGTCGCTCTACAAATGCGTCCTTACCGCCGGCGTTGGCAAGGACTCCTCCTACCTCGCCGGAAAGGGCGTCTCCCGAGACGGCAGCCTCCAGACCAAAGCCCAGGTCTGCGCCAAGCCTCTCGGCTATATCCCTCACAAGAAAGTCCGGCACGCCGCTGCTGACGATTATCACCTCACAGCCCCTAGCCTTGAGTCCCTTAACAGTCTCTTTTGCGCCGACAATTAGGGGCATCTCATCATATACCTGCCGGACTGTGGACAGCGGCATCCCCTTAAAACCCCTGTACACCTCTCCAAGAAGCGTATCTATCGGCAACATGCCCATATCGTATAACAGACATTTGAATAAGTTGCGAAGATAGACAAGAAGGCCCAAATGACGAGAGAGTCTGAGCAGATACTGCCCCCTGAAGATAACGCCGTCCAGGTCAAAGATAATCAGCTTCGGGTGGAGTTTCATGTCTTTCTCATAGGCCGCCGCAGAAAGGTCCTTGGAGAAACGATCTTTAATTTGGGTATTTCCGTCTTTAACTTGGTCTGCTCTATTTCAAGGAGGTCTCTATCCCCGGTAATTAGAAGGTTTGCATCGGCGGCTAGGCAGCATTCAAGAACAGTGTTGTCTTCTTTATCTCTGCAGAGGAATAACTTCGTCTTTGGGACTACAACTTTTGCATTAACGACAAATGCAGCTATACCAGAAAGGAGAGACCTTAATTGGGCATCTGTTATCTTGCCCTCTACCCTTAGTTCAACTGGAGTATCTCTATATTCTTTGAGAAGTTGGGGAGAAACCCATATCTCAGCCCTAGAAAAAGCCTTTTTGATTGCCTTTTCAGGAATACCTCCAAAGACAAAGGCAGATATGAGCACCCCCGTATCGATAACTACCCTATCTGTGTGTACTTCCGTAGACTTTTCTCCTTATTTTCTTGACGGCCTTCTCTATGTCCTTGACTGTCAGAGTTGTCTTTCCAAAGGTCTCCCTTGCAATCTTAAGTGCAGCCTCCAGCCTGTCTTCCGGTGGCAGCACAGAAAGGATATAATCTTCGGGACAAATCTTCGTTGAGGTTTTCATCTTAAATACTCCCTTTGACTGCTCATGCATAATGAAGTTCTTTTATTATAACGCCAAACCTAAATCAGCCCGACACTTCTGGAAGGCCCAGTTCCTGAAATACACCCTGGGTTAGGGCATCGGACTGCCTGTGGTCGTGAATCCTGCGGAAAAAGGCTTCAAAGAATTCATTTTTCAAGGCCCTGAGATACTTCAATTCTTTAAAGGAAATATCTTCGGTGTATTTTTCTGTCAAGATTATAGAATCAAGAATATGGTTTAAGTATGCTTTATAATCCTTCTCCAATTGCTTCAGCCTCCTTTAAGATATATGGTCCTATATATTTACTTAATCCTCTTCTAGATACTATGCAGACCTTTTTACCCAGAATCTCAGAAAGACTATCTTGAAGGTCGACAAAGTCAAAAAGCGTTACATCTTCGCCAAACTCAACAAGAAGGTCTATATCGCTGTCTTCTCTTTGTTCGTTCCTCACATAAGAACCAAAAAGCGCAATGGATTTTACCTTGTATTTCCTCAGGACTTCCCTGTTCGCTGACAATATTTCCTTAATGTCTTCCTTAGTCATCTCACATCCCCGTCACCGCCTTAAACTCAGTTTGCTGGCTCATCAATTATCTTTAGTCGGCCTTGCGTAGCCATTAGTTACCTTCTCAAAAGGGCTTACACAGGATGGATTCTAGGTATGCCACAAGATGCTGTCAAGCCTTTTTAGACTCTGGCTGTAAAATCGGTATAATGCATGAGATGAGGCCCGATGTGAATAGCGGAATGAAATCCTGTTCAGGTGGCAAGCAAGACGCGTCTGCTGCGTCTTAAAGCGGGGGGACTTCTTAGGTGGCTCTTACCATTTAAGGTCTTACTAAAATCTGACCATGGATGCAAACTGTCTGCGCCGTGCCTCCACATCGGCCATATTTATCTGCTGGAGGCGTTCGATGCTGAAGCCCTCTACGTTAAAGGACGCCAGTATGGTCCCGTAAACGACGGCCTGTCTCAGGTTCTCAGTACTTGCGTTACCCATCTTTGCCAGGTAGCCCATCGTCCCCCCCGCAAAGCTGTCCCCCGCGCCGGTCGGGTCCTTTACGTGTTCCGTTGGGTAACCGGGCACAAGACAGAAACCTTCCTCAGTAACCACCAGCGAACCGTGCTCCCCCTTTTTTATTATCACATAGCTTGGGCCGAGCTTTTGCAGGGACTTGGCGGCCTTTATCAGGTTGTGCTCGCCGGTAAGCTGTCTGGCCTCTCCGTCATTAAGTATAAACGCATCTATTCGCTTCAGCACCTCCAAGAGCTCCGGTTTGCTCTCGGTTATCCAGTGGTTCATCGTATCTGCGGCAACAAAGTCAGGCTCGTTCATCTGGTCTAGCACCTTTAGTTGCAGGGATGGAAGGCCGTTTGCGAGAAACACGAAGCGGCTGTCCCTAAAAGGTTCAGGAACCCGCGGCACGTACTTACCGAATACGTTCAGGTCCACAGAGAGCGTCTCTGCGACGTGCATCGTGTCTTTATATCGGCCCGACCAACGGAAGGTCTTGCCCTCCATTACCTCAAGCCCCCTCATGTCTATATTCTTTGCCTGTAAAATACTTCGGTAGTGATGTGGGAAATCACTTCCCACCACACTGACCAGCCGCACAGGGGTAAAGAAGGTGGCCGCCCACGAAAAATACACCGCAGAGCCGCCCAACACCTCCTCTGCCTTGCCGTGGGGCGTCTCAACTGTATCTATACCCACTGAACCGACTACTAATAACGGCATTTTTCCCCTCTGTTATTATTACTCATTCACTTTATAAAATAAAAATAGAGCGGGCACTCACAATCTTACACGCTGCCGGCCTTACAGAACGTGCTGAGACAGTGGGATATCCTTCGCAGGGTCTTTTCCTTGCCCAGCAACTCCATTGTCTCAAAGAGTCCAGCGCTCACCGTCTTTCCCGTCACCGCCACCCTGAGGGGTTGCGCCAGTTTTCCAAAGCCAATGCCGCGTCTCTCTACCAGACTGCGGAGACACCTTTCCAGCGATTCCTTGTCAAAATCCTCGACCTTTGACAGCTCGGAGTGGGTTTCCTGAAGCAGTTCCGGTACACCATCCTTCTTAAGGTGTTTCTCCACCGCCGTGGGATCGTAGTCAACCTCCTCGGTAAACAAGAAAGCGGTCTGGACGTAAAAGTCCGCTAAGGTCTTAAACCGCTCTATATGCAGTTCCACCACCTTCTGCAGCCAGCCCTCCGGCAGCCTATCTGGCTCTACACCGGCCTTTTGCAGAAAGGGCGTCAGCCTCCTGAGCAGCTCGTCCGCCGGCAGCTGCCTTATGTATAGACTGTTCATCCAGTCGAGCTTTGTATTGTTAAACCGGGCACTGGTCTTTCCCACGCGTTCCAGTGTGAAGGACTCTATCATCTCCTTTCTGGAAACCACCTCACGGTCATCGCCCGGCGCCCACCCGAGCAGTGCGATAAAATTCGTAAGTGCCTCGGGCAGGTAGCCAAGCTCTTTGTATTCCCTTACGGACGTTGCGCCGTGGCGCTTACTGAGGCGCGCGCCGTCCTCACCCAGTATCATCGGCAGGTGGGCAAAGCGAGGCAGTTCCACGCCGATGGCGCGACAAACGGCTATCTGCTTGG
>MHZB01000111.1:3867-25437 GCA_001828605.1 Planctomycetes bacterium RIFCSPLOWO2_12_FULL_50_35
CGCCGATGGCGCGACAAACGGCTATCTGCTTGGGCGTATTGGCTATATGGTCGTCCCCGCGGACAACGTGTGTAACGCCCATCTCCACATCGTCTATGGTGCAGGCAAAGTTGTAAGTAGGAAAACCATCCGCCTTGAGTATGACGAAATCTTCTATAAGTGAACCGTCGAACTTTATCTGGCCGCGTATGATGTCGTCGAACTCTATCTCTTCATCGGGCATCCTGAAGCGTATGGCACGGCCCTTTTCATCCTCGACCCAATATGCCTTGCCGTCTTTAACGAGGTTCTCCGCATATCTATCATATATCGCCAGTCGTCGGCTCTGATATATCGGACCGGCGTCCCAGTCTATCCCCAGCCACTCGAGACCCTCCTTAATGTCCTCTGCAAATTTGTCCTCAGACCGTGTCTGGTCGGTATCCTCTATACGAAGACTAAATATGCCACCCATGTGCTTGGCAAACAGCCAGTTATAAAGTGCCGTCCTTGCACCACCGATGTGCAGGAATCCGGTGGGGCTTGGTGAAAACCTTACGTGTACCTTTTTTTCAGTCATGTTGGATATGGAGACCTCTGAGAAGGTTTGCATAATTGTCATTCTGAGGAAATGAAATCTACCTGGGTGGAAAGAATGTAGCGCTGGAGCTTGCTCCAGCGTGTAGCGTGGCAGCAAGCTGCCACGCTATACATTTCGCTCATAATTACAATTACGATGTTAGAAATTTTCTCAGAATCCTATATGTTATCAAAATGGGAAGTTTGGGTAACTTTCAAGGACCGAAAAGGGGCTTCTGGACACTTTAATGGGATCATCCTAAGCCTAACCAACTTTGGCCGTTATGCTACAGAATTGCCTCTGGCGTGTCAAGGAGTTTGATGTGGGGTTGCAGGCAGAAAATTAGTTATGGGTAGTATTGACATACCCTCGTGGCCATCTTTATTGAGGAAAAATTGCAGCACGCATTTCGCTTATCTCGGAAAGGATACCAAAAGTGCCCATGGTAGATGTATTTTACACGGCCATTAAGGTTCTTGACCGTAAACAGAAAGATACCCTTTGGCGAACTTGTACCTGTTCGTGCGGACAGCCGTCCGCCAGAGGCGGACTGTCCCCACGATATGGATACAACTACCTTAGGATTCATCCCAGATCGTTGTATTCCCTTATCTTAAAACCGACGCCCAGCTCACGGGCTATCTGCTCGCATGCTCTGACGTCTAGCCCCGGGACATTCACGACACTTAGTGTAACGTCGGGAAGTGTCTCTTTTGCAGTCCGGGCGAAGTCTATTAAGGCAGAGTGGGCCCTGTCGCCGTACTTGGGCGAACAGAGGGCCTTATATTCCTCACTGTTCGCGCTGTTCAAACTTATGTACACGGAGTCTATCAGGCCGCCGAGCTCCCTGGAGATGGGTCTGCCGTTTATTAGGTCCCCTTGTCCGTTTGTGTTTAGTCTTATCTTCTTTGCGCCCTTTTCTCGGAGGTGTTTTGCTACAGTCTTGATTACGTCGAGTCTCTCTGTCGGCTCGCCGTATCCGCAGAAGACCACTTCTTTGTATGCCTTGACGTCCCCCATTTCCTCGATGGCCTTGATAACCTCCTGAGAGGAAGGTTCCTCATCGGGGTCAAGCCCCAGGTAGTGGCCTTTTACGTAGGGGCTCTCCTCTCTGGGACAGAAACTGCATGAGTTTGGACATCGGTTAGTGATGTTGAGATAAAGAGAGTTTCTTATTTTATAAGCAACCCTGCTGTTTTGGTTGTCATTCCCGTTGCCGCCGATGCCGAAGAGCCTCATGGCGTTGAAGGTGGTGATTCTGGCTATATCCTCTTCGGAGAGGCCGTAGAGCTGCGCGAATACAGGCAAAACGTACCTCAGATATGCAGGTTCGTTCCTCTTGCCCCTCCTGGACTGAGGGGCAAGGAATGGGGAGTCCGTTTCAAGGAGCAGTCTTTCTACCGGTACTGATTTAACTACCTCCCGCAGTCGGTGCGACTTTGGAAAGGTAACCGGCCCTGCAAATGATATATAGAAGCCCATACTGAGGCACTCCTCGGCCGTCTCTTTGGAGCCGCTAAAACAGTGGAACGCACCTTTTAACGGCCTATCGGAGAATCTCTTCAGCATGCCGAGACAGTCCTCCGTTGCCTCCCTGTTGTGTATGATGATCGGAAGTTCCAGCTCCAGGGCGAGTTTGATGTGTCTTTCAAACAGCCTCTGTTGGTCTTCTTTAGTGCTGTAATTATAATGGTAGTCCAGCCCTGTCTCGCCTATCGCAACCACCTTCTGCCCTTGGGCAAGGGTTTTTATCTCCTGCCAGTCTTTTTCCGTGCTCGACGTGGCGTCATGGGGATGGATGCCCACGCTGGCGTATATAAAGGGATATTCCTGCGCAAGCTCTATTGACCTCTTGCTGGATGCGACGTCAGTGCCCACCTCTATCAGGTAATCTATCCCTTCAGCCGTCGCCCTGCTTATGACCTGTGTAAGGTCTTTATCGTAGTCCGGGAAATTTAGGTGTGTATGTGTGTCTACAAGCATGCCTGTTAAGCCTTCAAATAAAAAGCATCCTTTATGAGCTTCACCTCGGGGGCATTTGTGCCGGGGTCAAATAATACGGAGACTACATCGAAGCGGAATTGATGTCCGGAAAGATGTCTTTCTTTGATGTATTTCTGTGCTGCCTTGTATATGCGTCTTTTCTTTGTCTCTGTTACCCTAACCTCGGGCGGGCCGTATCTGCGAGACAGTCCGGTTTTAACCTCGAGAAAGGCTATTATACCCTTATCGTAGCCGATTATGTCGATCTCACTGGTGCCCGGCTTGTAGTTCCTTTGAAGTATCTTGTAGCCTTGCTTCTTTAGGAACTCTGATGCTACCCGTTCACCCTCAAGGCCAAGGGCCCTTCGGTCTCCTTTGATATACCTGCTCCTTTCGGGTGTGGGCGCAATGGAGAGGTTGGATCAACCTTGGGAGGGTTCTTCCTTCTCGGCAAATTTTTCTTTGAGCCTGGTGGCCTTTCCTGTTTTCGTACGCAGGTAGTAAAGCTTTGCACGCCTTACCTTTCCTGACTTTGTGGTCGTTACGCCTACAAGCCTTGGGGAATGTACGGGGAAGATACGTTCGACTCCTTCTCCCTGCACGATTCTCCTGACAGTAAAGGTCTCCCTGATCCCACTCCCTTTCTTGGCGATGATCGTCCCGCTGAATATCTGGATGCGCTCCTTCTCCCCTTCCACGATCTTCGTCTTTACGGCTACTTCGTCTCCTACCGTGATGTTTTTAACGGCAGGGTTCTTTTGCATTTTTCCCAGAGTGTCCATTATGTTCATGGGTTTCTTCCTCTCTTTGCTAAGCTCAAAATTTAACACAGCGGCGGTGGGCTGTCAAGGATTCTCTCCGTAAGTCTTTCTACAAGAGAAGTTAGGGATTGACATTTATTGCCGCTTGTAGTATCTACGGTCAGGGTTTGGGTTTCTGTCGGATTTCCAGGAGGATTTCGATCCAGGTGGAAGATAGAGGCAAGGTTGACATATCTGTAGTGGTGCCTTTATTCAACGAGGAGGAGAACATACCCGAGCTCTACAAGAGGCTGACGGGTGTTCTTAAGGGGTTGGGCAGGAAGTATGAGATTATATTCGTAAACGACGGCAGCACCGATAACACACAGCGGGTGCTTGAAGACGTCTTTCGCGGGGACAGTAGGGTAAGGGTCATCGAGCTGCGGACGAATTTCGGCAAGGCCCCTGCACTGTCGGCAGGTTTTAGTAACGTAAGGGGCGATATTGTTCTCACTATAGATGGCGACCTCCAGGACTGTCCGGAGGACATCCCGAAGTTTATCGAAAAGATGGACGAAGGCTTTGACATCGTAAGCGCATGGAGGATGGACAGGAAGGAACCTTTTCTAACCAGGAGGCTGCCTTCCGTCATAGCAAATTGGTGTATCGCCAGACTTTCGGGTGTTGACCTCCACGACTTTGGGAATGCCTACAAGGCCTACAGGGCAGAGGTGATCAAGGGTATAAAGATTTACGGTGAGCATCACCGTTTTATACCCGCCCTGGCAAAGAATTTCGGCGTGACTATAGCGGAGATACGGGTAAGGAATGAGCCCAGGAGGCACGGACAATCCAAGTACGGTCTGAGTAGGATTCCCAAGGTGTTTTTCGATATGATAACGTTAAAATTCCTTCTGACCTATTCAACCAGACCCTTGCACGTCCTCGGACCGATTGGCAGTTTTTTTGGCATCGTCGGGATATTTCTTGGTTTGAGGCTGGCGTATTTGAAGATTGCCCATGGAGACGTGCTTGGCACCAAGGTCTCTCTGTCCGTGTGTGTCCTTTGTATCTTTCTGGCGGTACAGCTAATCACCTTGGGACTCTTGGCAGAACTGCTTGTCAGAATATATTATGAGTCACAGGGCAAAGAGATTTATACGATAAGACGCGTTCTGGAGCACAAGACATAATGGGACTGTATCTAAACCTGTTAAAGCACATAGTATATAACAACATAAACCGGATACCTGCGCCCGCACTCTGCACGTTCCTGATTACCTGGAGGTGCGAGCTGAAGTGCTCCATGTGCAGCATACCCGAGCGTGAAGACAAGGCGGAGATGGATACGGCTCAGGTAAAGGCCGTCTTCGATCAATTAGACACGCTTGATGTGGTGAGGATTACAGGTGGAGAACCGTTTGTCAGGGACGACCTCGCCGAGGTCGTCCGCCACATAATAAAGGTTTCTGACCCAGGCACGATAATGATAAACACGAACGGCATACAGACGCAGAAGATAGTTGCGTTCGCAAGGGATTTAGGTTCTCCCCGATTTCACTTCAGGGTGTCGCTGGACGGCGTTGGGGAGCGGCACGATGAGATAAGGGGCCGCAACGCCTTCAATAAGGCCCATGCCACCCTGGAAGGTTTAGTCAGGGTGAGAGCGCGGCAGGGTATTGCCCTGGGTGTGAATCTTACCATTACCGGCAAGAACATAGACCAGATGGAACCCATGCAGAAGATGTGCAGCGACCTTGGAGTGGACCTTCAATATCAACTTGCCAGAGACGACCGCTACCTTCTGGAACCGCACCTCGATACTGAAGTGGGGGGACGCGGTGAATTTTCGTTCCTGGACCCCTTCTCACCCGAGGACATTAATAGAATATTAGACAATATTTCACGGGACACAAGGAGCTTTAACTTCAGGGAGGGTTTAGTAAAAAAATTCTTCAATAAGGGTCTTAGGAACAGACTGTTGCATAATAAGAAGGTTCCTAATACAAAGTGTGTTGCGCTTACCAGCCATATTAGGATACTTCCCACCGGCGAGGTTCCCATCTGCATCCACAGCAATACGATTGTCGGGGACTTAACCAGGCAGAACTTTCATGAGCTCTGGTTTGGCGAGAAGATTGAACGTCACAGGAAGACGGTGAGAAACTGTCCTGGGTGCTGGATGCCGTGCGAGGTTGCGCCCAATGCCATATATACAGGGAGCATTGTAAAGGCGCTGTTTTAGGGTTGATTAGAGACCAGGTGCACCTTTCTATGTCCTATTGATGCGGAACTGAGGCTGTATACAGGACCGTTGTATTTATCTTTAAACGAGTTAAAGTAAGTGTCCCTCATTATGCAAAACACCCTTTCCTGAGTGTTGAAAAATCCCACCACCTCCCCTTCGTCGTCAAATATTTTCAGTTTTCTGCCGGTATAAAACACGTAAGGACCCATCTGGTGCAAGAATATTCCATAGATCCCAAGCGGTTTGTCCTTTGCTATCTTGACCGTTTCTTCACAAAAGGGCTTTGCGGTCTTGTAATGGTTAATCTCCGGGTTAATGATGATTGTGAGATAGCTTGCAATCAGCAGCAGCGATACGACGATTGTTGCAAAAAGTTCCCTCTTAAGCCTGAAGAGCGCCATGATGAACACGGCCGCACCGGAGAGGGCAAATAGCGTCCCCAGAGGGAGGGAGGTCTTAAGAAATTCGGGATACTTGTTATTGACGACCCATGCCGCTGCCGCACTGCCAAAGACCATTACTACCGCCAGGAACACGGCAGGCAATAACAGACCATTCTTGTAAGAAAGCGACTGCCTATCGGACAGGATGTCGTCCCAGAACCTGCCTACGATTAATGCGATGGAGGGAAACAACGGCAGGAGGTATTTCGCCTGCTTTGCCTCCGATAGGCTGAAGAAGCAGAACATGCCGATGAACCAAGCAAAGAGAAACAGCCTCTGGTCTCTTTCTTTATCGTTTGCTAACGTATTTAGTATGGCTGCGGGAAGAAAGACTATCCACGGGAAGAACTCCCAGGGAAGATTGATGAGATAGTAATAAAATGGACGCTTGTGGCTCCATGTTTCAAAGAACATGTAGAGGTTATGTCTTATTATCAGTTCCCAGACAAAGTTCGCTCCAACTCTCAGGTACACAGCGAGATACCAGGGCGAGACGATTAGGATGCAGACTAGAAGACATAGAAGCAAATCTCTCGTGAGAAACTCCCTCAGCCTCCGTTTAAGAATCAAGAATATCAGGATGGTTGAGCCCGGGAGGACGATGGCCGCCGGCCCCTTGGTTAACGTGCCCAGGGACATTAACAAGGCGCCAAGGAGGAAATATTTGCCCCTTTTTGCGTCATTCAGATAACCGTGGTAAAAACATGCCAGTGTAAGGTATACGAAGGCCGAATACACCATGTCTACCTGTACCCATCTGGCCTGGTGTAAATATATCGGCGAGGTAGCCAGTATCAATGCCGAAAGGAATCCTGTCCTTCGCCCAAAGAGTCCCTTCCCCAGCCAGTAGGTGGCGAGTACACCGATCATGCCCATTATAGCCGAGGGTAGACGTGCAGTAACTTCAGTGACCCTGCCTGCGGGGAGCGAGAATGCGGCAGCGGCCCAGTTGAAAAAAGGCGGCTTCTGTGCCGATGGTATCCCATTCAACCTGGGAATAATCCAATCTCCGCTCTCAATCATCTCCTGTGAAATCTGGGCATATTCCCCTTCATCAGGCGCCCAAAAGTCTCTGCCCCCAAGACTTAGGAAGAACATCGCCAACGTAAACAGCACTAATATGATTAAGGAGGGACTGTCCGTCTTGAAGAATTCTTCTCTGTTAAGCATTGTTTCCTGTTTTCTTTCTCGATGTCAGCTGAGGCACAACGGCAGGAGACGCTGGTCAGGTCTCCTCCTCTTTCTTCGTAAATGATAGCAAAGTCACGTACACTTTAAATAAGCAAAAAGGTCTTGACCCATCAAGGTGATGTAGAGCCTTCTTTAGGTTTGTTTGTGATGAGCATTAAATCCTTCATACTCTTTTTGGGTCCATGAAGCCTCTTTACCAGGTAGAGAGACATGTTGGTTTTCGATGTCAGCTCCTCATAGTCCTCTTCGTGAATAAGGCAGTAGACCATTTCTTTACCGCCCATGAATGAGACAAGCTCATCTTGAGAAAATATAATCTTTGGGTGGGACTTGGTGTAATAGATATGTGCAGGCCTGAACGTATTATAAACGGCCCAGGGTGTGCCTGGTTCAATGAGGCTTGATATTTTGAGACAAAGGGTTTTTTCGGAACGCGTCTTGTTGTCCCACAGGAACTGAGCCCTGCCGTAGGCGGCCTCAAAGGTGCTCGTTAACAGAAATATGAAGATGAAAAGTACGGTAAGCTGCCTTGCCCTAATGACGTACCGCAGTGTTCCTGCCAGGCAGACAAAGGCCACAGTAATGACGGCGATCATTAAAGGGGAGGGCTCGAACTGGTGCGCATGAAACTTTGAGAAGATATGAGCCACCGTAAGCCCTAATAAGACAGCCAGTCCGTATGCAAGTAGGGGTCTATTTTTTGACCATTCCCTTAAGGGTGGTTTTTCCATAAGTTCGTCCCAAAAGCTCCCGAGGAGAAGGGCCACCGCCGGATAGACGGGCAGGATATAGCGGCTGAATTTTTGTAGGGCTATTGAGAAGATAAGGAGCATGACAAGGAGCCACAGTCCGGCGAATTCTATCCCTTTTCTCCCTTCAACCGTCTTTTTTAGATACAGGTAAACTACGCCGGGCAGCGCCAGCGACCACGGCAGTGTGCCTGAGAAGATGTTTGAAAAGTAGAAGGAAAATTTGTCTACGCCGAGAGGGGTCTTTGCGTGGTGCGTAAATTGTCCTAATAGTCCTTCAAAGTATCCCCTGCCGTCTGAAAGGTATGCTGGAATCAGCCACACGAGTATCACTGCCGCAAGAAGGATACCCCCCCCAATCGGCTGGGTATCTCTGAGAAACTTAAGGTCGTTGCGCCTCCAGAGAAAGGCAGTCACGGTACCTCCTACCATCAAAAAGGTCACCGGGCCCTTGGACGTTATGGCTGCAAGCCCCGTGAGTATCCATGCCATAAGAAGATATCTCCTCCTGTAGTTCGGTTCGGTGTAGCCGAAATAAAATGCCGTCAGGGAAGCGGTGACTAAAAAGGCGGAGGGCACGTCTAATCTGGCCATGCAGCCGTATTTGTGGAACTGGGGCATACTGACCATTATGAGGGCCGCCAGCAGACCGGCACGGCGGTTAAATAGCCTTCTTCCAAGGAAGTAGACCAGCAGTATTGTTCCCAGGGCCATGAGCATTGAGGGCATCGTTGCGGAAAACTCGGTAACGTCCCCATAGGGCAGGCTGAGTACGGCCTCGAGCCAGAAATAGAGAGGCGCCTCACCGTAGTATGGGTTGTCGTTGAGGCGCAGGGCAAACCAATGCCCATCCAGAAGCACTTCCCTGCCAATCTGGGCATACTGGGGTTCATCCGTCCCCGTAAACTCCCGTACCCAGAGGTTTGGGAAATATATCACTAACCACAGGGCTACAAGGATGAGCACGGCGGTTCTGCCACTGCCCTGAAAGACGTCTTTCATATCTTAGCTCCTGGTGAAACGTCACCGGGCTTCCCCGGCCTATTGGAGATGAGAATGAACGTCTTTGCCCTCTTACCGGTCTTTTCGAGCTTCGTTATCTTGAAGGCCGGTACGTTAAGGGCCGAGAGGTTTATTTCTGCATAATCCGTTTCGTCTACAATACAGTAAACCCTATCCTTGGATGAGAGGAAATCTGCAAGGTCCTTTTCCGTATCAATGGTTCTAACATATGTTTTTCCGTAGAATACGAAGTCCGGGCTGAAGAACTTGTAAAGCGCCCAGCGCGCACCGGGCTCCATATTTGCAAGCGCCTTTTCGCAAACGGCCTTTTCCGTGCCTGCCTGACTCTCAATGGGCAGGGTTATCTGTGCGTATGCCATCTCAAAACTGGTTATCATTATGAAAAGGCTGATGAAGAGGGTCTTGTATTGACCTGCCCGAACTGATGACCACCAGGTCACGAGGAGCGCTATCAGACACAGGGCTATTATGTTGCTGGTAAGCGGGGTTAACACGATGAAGCCGGAGGTCATGATTACCGCGGCTATTCCGGCACATAATGAAAGGATAAGGGCGAGTATTACCTTTATCTTAGACCACGTCTCGTAGGTCTTTGCAATGTAGTCCTCCCACATGACCGCCGCGGCCAGGGCGATCGTAGGGTACATGGGCAGTATATACCTTGAGCGCTTTGCCATGATGAGCGAAAAGACAATCCACATGGCGATAAACCACGTTGCGGAAAAACGGAGTCCTTCCCTGTGCTTGGCGTCAACATCGCCGCGCCTCAGGTAGAAAAAGATTGCAGGAAGGATTAAAGACCAGGGAAGTGTGCCGACGAAGGCTTCCGTGACGTAATAAAAGGGTTTTTCGTACTCCGGGCCCTGGCCAACATGATAGCCGAAGTGTCCTACCAGTCCTTTGATATATTCCGACCCGCCCAATGCGTATCCTGGGAGGAGCCATACCGCCATTGTGGCCGAAAGGATAAACCCTCCCAACACGAGTTCCATCTCCCAAATGCGGTGAAGTTCCCTGCGGCTGAGCAGGTACAGTAATATGACCGGCGCTATGAGTACGACACCAAGTCCCTTGGTAAGCATGGCCAAACCCATCAGGAACCAGCCCCATAAGAGATACCGTCTCTTATCGGAAGAAGTGGTTAGACCGATGTAGAAAGCTGCGATACTGGAAGTTATAAAGAAGGTCAGAGGAGACTCCAGTTTTGCCACACAGGCGTATTTGTGGAAACCGGGGCTGGAGGCAAGGATTATGCCCGCAATGAAGCCCGTTCGTGCGCTGTAAAGCCTCTTGCCCAGGAAATAAACCGCCAGCACTGTACCCAGGGCTGAAAGGGCCGAGGGCAGCCTCACCGTGAATTCGGTTACGTCCCCCACCGGCACGCTTGTCAAGGCAATTAGCCAGAAGAACAGGGGGGGTTTATTGTAGTAAAGCTCACCGTTGAAGTACGGCGCAAACCAGTGCCCGTTAAGTAAGATGTCCCTTGCTACCTCTGCGTAGAGGGTCTCGCGGCCGCACCACAAGTCTCTCCCGGCCAGGTTGGGAATGTATAGTATCAGGCAAAGGAGTGCCAGTATTATGGGAAACGAACGTTCCTGTGACAGTGACTCTTTACTTAAATATCCTTTCATTTGGTACCTTTATAATTTGCGAATTCTGAAAAACATTGCGCAATTGCTATTTTGAGGGAGGCAAGCGGTAGACAATAGAGTCGCGCCTGAGGCAGACGCACCTCCAGCGTATCTACTTCGTTCTCAGGGCAATTTTCTCGTACTCGCAATTTTCAAGTGACGACTTATCCGCCGATTGGCTGATTCGAAACCAGTATAAACACTGTATTGTCCTCACTCGGTCCCTTTAGTTTGGCCACCTCGATTATAGGAAGTTTTAACTCCCGCAGTTTTTCTTCACTTATCAGGCAATAGACCCTTTCCTTGGATGAAAGAAATTCGGTCAGTTCCTTTTCAGTATAGACGTTTTTGGGATATGTCCTGGTATAAAATATATACGCTGGTCCAAGATTACCGTACATGGCCCACTTGGCGCCGGGTTCCATGTGTTTAACAATGTTCTGACAGAGGGCCTTTTCCGATATCCTTTCATTTTCTCTTGGCAGGAGAAATTGATAACGACTGACTCCAAAGGCGATTAGTATCAGCAATGTCGCCCCAAAGATAAGGCGGAACTGTGCGGCGCGCAGTGCAAAGTAGACCGCCGAGAACAGACATACTGCGCCCAGGGCAAGACTCAGGGCCGGAGACGGGAGACAATGAGACTCCAGCAGCGCTATCTCCACGCCAACTACCACGGCAAACAGCAGGAGCGGAAAGGTCTTTAATCCCGGCCATATCGGTGCACTTTTTGCCAGATACCCATCCAACGGGACTGCGGCAAGCAGTGCCGCCGCAGGATATAAAGGCAGTAAATACCGGCTGTGTTTACTGGTAATCATGCTGAGGATTAAAAGCATAACCAAAAACCATATGCATGGCAACCTGAGTTCTTCTGCATTATTTTTGTAAAAGGTAAAAATTGCTACAGGAATCAACAAGGCCCAGGGGCCGAGTCCGAGCAGCTCCGGCAGATAAAAGTAGAAACTCTTTGGATGGAATTCATTTGTTGCATATGAGATTAGCCACGAGTAAAGCCCCTCGATATATGAGTATCCCCCTTCCTGGTAGGCCGACAGGAGCCAGCCTGCAATGGTTGCGGCGAAGATAAATGCGCCGAGGAGTGTCATCGGCGTGGCTAGCAGCTTAAGCGCTTTTCTTGAATAGAGATACAAAAATACTATCAGTGCCATCATCGCCGTTATCAGCGGCCCCTTTATCATTGTTGCCAGGGCGGCAAAGAACCAACCGAGGAGGCAATAGACGTTTTTGGTGCGAACTATGCCAAGATAAAATGCGGCCAGGCTTGACGTGGTGAAGAGTGCAAGGGGCATGTCTATGCGAACCATGCATGCGGACTTATAAAATTGTGGTGATGAGGCGAGGATTAGCGCCGCAATCAGGCCGACGCGTTGGCTGGCGAGTTCTTTCCCAAGGAGGTAGACTACCAGTACCATACTCAATGCGCTGAGGGCGGAGGGCAGCCGTGCGGTAAATTCGGTAACGTCACCCACCGGTATACTCACTAGGGCGATAAGCCACGGGTAAACGGGGGGTTTTATGGTATATACCTCGCCGTTGTAGTGGGGTATGATCCAGTGCCCGTCCACGACCGCCTCTCTAGCCACCTCCGCATACTCCGGCTCAACACTCCCCCACAGGTCCCTGTTACCCAGGCAAGGGAGATACAGGAAAAGGCATAGGACGGTTAAGATTGTGACCCAAGGCAGTTCTTTCTTAGGGAGTTCTTTCATCTAATTCTTCTATTATCTCGTAGTCAATGTGCGTGTTATGCATCCACTTAACTGCCAGGAGGTCTACTAGATACTTAAACAGGCGGTTTCTGATGTTGTACTTGGATTGTCCGTGTGTCCTTGGATAATGGGTTATCGGGACTTCTATTACGCGAAAACCCTCCATCCGGCAGAGGGTTGGGTAGAAGCGATGCAGACCCTTAAACAATTTTACCTTTTGCGTCACCTCTCTTTTCATGACCCTCAGCGGCGAACCGGCGTCCGTTGCGTCATCGCCTATAAGTTGCCTCCTGACAAAGTTGCCTCCCCAGGAGAAGGTGTTTCTTATCAGGTCGTCTTGTCTCTCGACCCGCTGGCCCCAGACTACGTCATAGTCTTTGAGTTTTTCCAGGAGTTTTGGTATGTCCTTGGGTTCGCTTTGCAGGTCTGCGTCCATGGCGATTATAATATCGCCCCTTGCTGCGTTAAATCCGGCGGCAAGAGCCGCTGATTCACCGCGGTTCTTCTTGAACCGTATTACCCTTACGTGTGGGTTACCGGCATTGATGTCCCTAAGAACGTCGAAGCTCTTGTCCGTGCTCGCGTCATCCACAAATATAATCTCATAGGGGCCTCCCAGCCCTTCAAAGACCTTCCGAAGCCTCGAGTGGAGTTCCTTGAGGTTCTCTTCTTCGTTGTGTACGGGGAGTACGACGGAGAACTTTTGCACATTAGCCACGTAATACCGCGGAGACCTCCTTTCGGGCTAGTTTACGTGCTGTTTTACGGCGTCTGCAACCGTTTCAATCTGTTCCTTTGTCATTTCCGGGTAGAGGGGCAGACTCAGGACCGTTGACGCAGCCTCCTCTGCCACGGGGAATGACCCTTTCCCCAGTCCAAGGTAGGCAAGGGCCGGCTGAAGGTGCAGGGGGATGGGATAGTGTATGCCTGTTTCAATGTTTTCTTCCATTAATTTTTTTCTGAGGAGGTCTCTATCCTTTACCCTTATGACGTACAGATGGTACACGGACTTGACCGTGTCCGGTACCTTGGGAGTAATTACGCCTTTTACATGCGATAGGAGTTTGTCGTAGTGTTGGGCGTGTTGCCACCGTTTTTCATTCCCCTTATCAAGGTATTTCAGTTTTACGGACAGTATGGCGGCCTGAAGCGCATCCAGCCTGCTGTTATAGCCTTCGATTTCATGGCAGTATTTTTCCTGTCTCCCGTGGTCTCTGAGCATACGAACCTTATCGGCGATGCGCTCGTCATTTGTAACTACTGCGCCCCCGTCGCCATAGGCGCCAAGGTTCTTTGAGGGGTAGAAGCTGAAACAAGAGACGTTTCCTATCGTACCTACCCTCTGACCCCTGTACTCAGCGCCGTGGGCCTGGGCAGCATCCTCTATGAGTAGCAGGTTGTGGGTCCTGCAGAGTTCTTTCAGTGCTTCCATTTCTGCGGGCTGTCCGTAGAGGTGGACGGGCAGTAGCGCCTTGGTGTTTTTGGTAATCTTTTTCTTTGCCTCTCTTGGGTCCATATTTAACGTCTCGGGGTCCACGTCGGCAAATACTACCTTTGCCCCTGCGAGACTTACGGCCTCTGCGGTAGGGAATGCCGTATTGGGGACGGTGATTACCTCGTCTCCGGGCCCTATTCCAAGCGCCCTCAGGGAGAGGATTATGGCATCCGTGCCGCTTGCCACGCCGATTGCAAACCGTGCCTTGCAAAATCTGGCAAAACCGGCCTCAAACTCCTCTACGTACTTTCCAAGGATAAAGGCGCTTTCTTCAACGACGTTTCTCATTGCAGACCAGATTTCTTCGCGGGTTGCCTGGTACTGGGCCTCAAGGTCTACTAGTTTTATCTTTTCCACAGTAGCTGTGTCCTTCATCTTATTTCCCTCTGAATTCAATTTGCAATCGTTATTGCCTTTCCACCCCTTTTCAGCGACTCCTGTGCCGTCTCAAGGACCTTGACGACCCTCCGACCGTTCTCGCCGTCGGTGAGCGGCCTCAGCCCCTTTTCGATGCATTCCACGAAATGTTTGCATTCCAGATAAAGCGGTTCGTAGTCCTCTATTTCGGGAATTATCACCTCGCCCTTCTTTTTTACGTATTTGTCCTTTTTTTGATTGAAGCCGTCGGCGCAGAGTTCGTTTCTCATTACCTTCACTTTCCCGTCAGGACTGAGTTCGTCGTAGATAATCATGTTCTTGCTGCCCACCACCGTGGTGCACCTAACCCTCTTGGGGCTCAACCAGTTTACATATATTTCTGCATTTATTCCAGAGGGGAACTCCATGGACATATGCACTACGTCTTCTATCCCTTTCTGCAGGTAGCTGTAACCGCGCGCGCTCACGCGCCGGGGTTCCTGTCCCAGCCAATAGATCATCATGGAGACGTCGTGAGGGGCTATGTTCCACATGGCATTTACGTCGGCCTTTACCGTGCCGAGGTCTGTCCTTTCCGAGTATAGATGGTATATGTCCCCCAGGGTGCCCGCGTCAATGATTTCTTTTACTTTCCTTACGGCGGCGTTGTATTCGAAGAGATGTCCCACCATAAGGATGAGCCCGCGCTTCTCGGCCAGGCGTATCAACTCCTTACATTCGTTGTTGGTAACCGCCAGTGGTTTTTCAACGAAGACGTGTTTCCCGTTGAGCAGGGCATCCCTTGCGATCTCATAGTGAGAGGCAGGTTGAACGACAATTGCCACGCCGTCTATATCGTTGCCTTTTAAGAGGGCAGAGTAATCGGCAAGGAATTTTAACTGGGGGTAGGTCTTGGCGACAAAGGCACGTCGGTCGTCGCTGCGTTCGCACACGGCATGCACCAGGTCAGGGTTTATCTTTAGGAAATTCCGGATCAGGTTTGGACCCCAATAGCCTGCCCCTATTATCGCCAGCTTAGTCATTCCCCTCCAACCCGCACCTTCCGCGTGTCAATAATGGATAAAAACTCTTCGCAAAATTCTGTGTTTAGTCTGTTGTATCTCATTTAAGTGTGAGGGTGTTTATCGGTTCGCTGTATAAATAGGGCATGGTATGTTGTACCCTACATACCAAGTAGTCACACGACACCAACAGCAGTGCTGCCTATCTTTTTGGTAAAATAATATCTTAGCAAAAGAACGTTGAAGAATCACGGGTAAAACTTTAAATCGTGTAGGTTTAAATCTTTCCGTATAAAATGTCAAACTAATTTTTACGGCTTGAGATGGCCCGGTCTTATGGTGCTGCTTACCTTGGTGGCCCCTAGATTAAAGATGAGCGGCGAGTATCTCATGGACAAGCTATTGCCGTTCAGGGAGGGAGATTCTGCGCACGTAGATAGCCCATAGCGAGACCGTTGACCTGGCACGGGTGGTCCGTCAGGATGTATTTACGCTTGCGTCGGATTGCCGTGGTGCAGAGGACTATGCCGTATCCGCTAGGTAGTTATCAGAGGTACGGGAAGAATGAGTAGGTATTTGTGAGCCTCAAGCTTCCGTCTCTTACTAGCAAGGCACTTGGTCGGTTCCATAGCCAGGTATCACCCGTCGGAAACCGTTAGACTTGCCGCTTGTCAGGTTTTAGCTTGATTCTGCCTTTTCCAATTTTTTGTTGACGACGTATAGTCCCTCTGTACTGTTACACTTGATGCAGTGGATTGCCGTACCGATTGGGCTGTAATACAGCTCCTTTGAGTCTGCTGCGGACTTTACCTTGGAGAAATCCGCGCCGCAGTTCGCACACATCACGCGACCGTTACTTACGGCCTTGTCAGGCCTGGCGATGCCCGAGTAGCAACAGGCTACACTGTCACCGATATTTTTGTAATCCTTAAGGACGAAAAGCAGGGCTCCTTGGTCGTAGACTTTGACGATTGCGCAGAAAACGCCGCAATCGGTTACTACCGGATATGTTGTCTGAGCTATCTTCTTCGCCGCCAAGTTTATCTCTGTCCACGGCCTGTTTAGCAGTGCCTCCAACTGACTCGCCGCATCCTTGCGGATTCCTTCATTTTCATGCCTTATGGCTTTGCTCAAGGCCCTGAGCGACTTGCCCCCTTTTAATGACATTGCCTTTTCAGATTTTGGTTTGTTTACCGCCTTTGGCTTTTTAGTCTTCTGTTCTTGTTTCATTATCTTTCTCCGTTAGATCCCCACCCCCCTGTCGCGCTACTTATTTTTATACGCATTTATTTTAGTATACTTAAGTTCTAAATGGAATAAAAAATAGACATTGTTGTATCCGGGCCGCCGCCCCCTTTGTACGTGAAGCAAGACCAATGGAGGATAGTAATTTTGTGGTCTTTTGTCAAGTGCTGATTTTAGCGGGAGTTATGAAAACTGCCTTGCGACAATTTCTGCGTATTCCGGGCGTTTTTGAGACGGTTAATCGGCAGTTGCTTGGAATGGAGTCAGATAAGTGGCGGATGTTGGTTGAACTTCAATTTAATTGTATCCATCTTGACCGATGTATAGGGGAATCCATTTTCTCAGGACATAACACACACGGCGGTTGTTTTTTGACCGGCGGGGACGGCCGTAACGTTACCCGGTAAAAAGGTCCAAAATAAAGATATCAGCTCCTATTATGAGACCCCTGCAATAGTGTGTGAGTTGCTCCAATTCTTCCCCTCCCTCGAGGGGAGGGGGTAGTGGGAGGGTGACTCTCTAACCTCCCAAGCCTGTCCATCCCAAGCAAAGATGACTATGCTAACAATCACCCCCACCCTTCTCTCCCCCTTGAAGGGAGAGGGAAAACTTGTTTTGAACCCCGGAAAGCACACTTTTTAGAGGTCTCATTATATCAATATCATAGTTTACGTTGACAATTTGCATGTTATCGTTCATCATAAAGTTTACAAAGAGACAAAATCTTTAGGAACGACCTTTCTTGCCATTGTACCTGGTAGTAAAGACAAGGAGACCACTGTGGGGTTTTTGCCGCAACATTACAGATAAGGAGGGGATAATGAGTGCGTTAAATCTAAGGACATTTGCAATTGTATCTGCATTTTGTCTGGGGTCAGTGCTGCTCCTGCCAACAGTTGCACTGGGAGAACAGGAGACAGACCTTAAGGGACAAATGCAAAAGAGAATAGACAGTATGGGGTTGTTGCTTGCAGGGCTTGCAGTAGACAATTGGTCTAAGATAGAAAAAGGTGCTCAAGGTCTGATAGAGACGTGTGAGTCTATCGACTGGTCAGGGCCGGGGAAGGATTTATTTAAGAAGCGGGATGAGGCCTTTTGCTCAGCAGCCCAAGCACTATTAAAATACGTCCAAAAAAAGGACCTGGCCGATACTCAACGGGCTTTTATACAAACGACCATTACGTGTTGGGGCTGTCACGATTTGCCGGTTACGAAGTAATAGGACCTGATCAGTTGATTTTCCAGATGCTCCAACCCGATGTGCCCCATTCCTACAGTCAAACCTTAAAGGGAGACAAATAGATGGCTAGCCGAACTTGGAAGAGATGCAGTGTTATGTCACTACTATGTTTGAGCTTGGCGTTATGCATGGGAGGTGTGGCCCATGGACAGTCGAAGGCGTATATCACGAAAATAATGCAGGGTAGACTCGAAAGTACCGAAAAGTTAATGGCAGGACTTGCAATAAATGATTGGTCCAGGATTGAGCAGGGTACGGATGCCCTGTTGAAGGCAACCCAGCCCGTGGGCTGGCAAGGCCCTTTGAAGAGGGAGCTTGACGAGCGTGACGATGCGTTACGCAACGCTATAAAGACACTCTCAACCTTCGTGGATGGGAAAAACGGCGACGGCGCCAGATTGATATTTATTCAAGTGGTGACGTTGTGCATGGACTGCCACAATTTGGAGAGAGAGTTTAAGTGATGCTTTAAGGGTGTTATTTGGGGTATTCTTCTTTACGTCCTCTTTAAGACGCTTTTGTCTTAACACGAGCCGTGAGAGGCGATAATATTGTATTAATCGTGGCAGGAGGTTGGGAGGCGATGGTGGGCGCTGGGGGACTCGAATTACCTACCCCTCGCGCGTGAATCCTTTAGTGGGTCTACGGCGAGGAGGCCCACCTTCATATCTTGTCACACCCTCTTCTGTAAAAGTTGCTTTTCCAAATAAGAAGGAGGCGATTATCAGCAGTGTTAAAGCACCCATAAATGGAAGAATACATCTAATACTAAAAAAACCTGCCTCCAGGTCCGTGATTAGCCCATACGAAACCGCGGTAACCATGGAAAGCAGGCCGACTACGAACTTATAGTCTTTACCTTGCCCAAGCTTTGTAATAAAAATCAAGGAGAACAATATAACAAAGATACCTGTTAGCGAAAAGGCGAGTATCTTCAGGAATCCAGCCATTCTTTCCCTCCTTTCGGAAAGCTGTAATTTATAAACTGCAACAGCTTACAAGAAATTATTAGCCTAGTAAACAAATTTTTTCTGGTGTCGCTAATGTGTGGCGGCCGTTGAACGAGTCAGCTTGTCATTATCCGGTGCAGAGGCAATATATTTTCTTGTTGTAGGCTGAACAGATGAAGAGGTTGTACGCAGGCATACTACTCAGATTAACGGTTTGAACGGCTCAGCTGTCATGAGCCCCTGTCAGATATGGTGGGCGCTGGTGGACTCGAACCACCGACCCCTTGCGTGTGAAGCAAGTGCTCTAGCCACTGAGCCAAGCGCCCTTGGCGGACATATTACCACGTCCGGCAGGCTTTTCAAGTCTCACACTTGTAACTTTTTATGCCGTTAAGTGTGCTGCAAGTACAGAAAAAGAGTCCTAACACTATTCAGTCATTCTGAGGGGGGGTGTAGCATGGTCCGCCTCAGGCGGATGCTGGCTTTCTCAAAGGTTCCGCGCCTAGGGCAACACGGTGGCTATCAGCGTGTCTTGACCTTAAATACAAACTCGTAGTTCTTGGGCTCACCGTTTATTTCTACAGGCAGCATCACCTTGAAGGTGGTCCTGTCCCAAGTGTCTATTATTGCGGGGGTTTTGAGTTCGGGAAACATGGGTTTTATTTTCCAGACAAGGAAGCTGCGGTCTATATTGTCTGCGGGCATTATCCATTCAGTCAGGCCTGATTTGGGGTTTATGACGGTGGGTTCCTGGGGTTTGTCCTTGTCCTCATATTTTACTTTTTTTGTGACGAGATGATGGGATATGCCGTCATTATCTACATAAGATGACTTCTCCCAGTTGATTTTTATGGGGTAGGTGCCTCTGTTCTCCAACAAGATTTTTATGTCGTCTTCTTCAGGCTCGAATGTGAACCGGATGTCTTTGTCCTCAAAACTCAGCGTACCCGTGGGCGGGCTTATAAGAGAGAAATTGTAGTGAAACACGTCGGAGATGTCCGTTTTCGGGGTACTGCAGCCGGCGGCAATGATAAGCAGGATTATTATTTTTAGACCTATGCACGGCCCTTTATTGGTCTTCTTCATCATAATTAACCTTTAGCAGAATGAGCCCCTTTGCCGGGGCAGTCGGTCCGGCAAGCCGCCTGTCTCTGGAATCGAGTATATGTCTGAATTCCTCTAAGCTCAGTTTGCCTTGGCCTACCAGCAGGAGCGTCCCGACTATTCCCCGAATCATCTTGTACAAAAAACCGTCGGCCTCTACCACGAAGCGTATATATCTGTCCTGTTGTGTGATATTGAAGGATTTTATGGTGCGTATACTGTTCTTGTTCCCGGATGACTCAACGCTGAAGGCACTGAAGTCGTGACGGCCTGTCAGGCATTCCGAGGCCTTTTTCATCATTTCAACGTCCAGCGGCGGGGAGCAGCGGTAGGATAAATTTCTGTTCAGTGCACACGGCACGCGGTCGTTAAGCACTGTGTAGGAATAGACCTTCGACCTGGCAGAAAATTGTGCGTGGAAGTTTTCGGGGACCTCCTCTGCCGATCTGACCACTATGTCCGGCGGCAGGTAGAAGTTTATTGCCGGGACAAATTTCTCTACGGGCAGGCCGGAGGACGTCCTGAAATTTGCCGCCTGCCCCAGGGCATGAACCCCTGCGTCTGTCCTCGAGGCCCCGTAAAGCACCACCACTTCCCCCACCACTTTTTCGATTGCATCTTTCACGCATGCCTGAATGGTCGGCAGTTGGTCCCCCTCGGTAGAATGGTTTTTAACCCGCTGCTCCTGCCACCCTGCATAATTCGTTCCTTCGTACTCAATCACAAGCCTGATGTTACGCATGCACCTTTGTGCGCTCGAGCAGTCTCTCGGCAATCTGGATGGCGTTGAGGGCGGCGCCCTTCCTGAGGTTGTCGCTCACTATCCAGAGATTGAGGCCGTTTTCAACCGAAGAGTCCTCACGTATCCTCCCTACAAAGGTCTCGTCCCTGCCGGCTGCCAGTGTGGCTAGGGGATAAATCTGGTGTTCTGGGTCGTCCATTATCGTCACACCGGGGGCCTTCGAGAGTATCTCCCGGGTCTCTTCCCTGGTGAGCTTTCTCTCCGTCTCTACGTTTACCGACTCGCTGTGACCCCTGATGACCGGTATCCTGACCGTGGTGGCGGTTATCCGCAGAGAAGGCTTCTTCATTATTTTTCTGGTCTCGTTTATCATCTTCATCTCTTCCGTTGTGTAGCCGTTCGGGAGGAATGCGTCTGACTGGGGTATCTGCGGCAGGGCGTTAAAGGCAATTTGATGGGGGAATATCTTCCTCTTATATTCCCCGCTGTTTAACAGGATGGATTCTGTCTCCTTCTCCAGTTCGTCAACGGCCTGCCATCCGGCGCCCGAGACGGCCTGGTAGGTGGACACCACCACCCTTTTTAGCCCGGCGGCATTGTCAATAGGTTTTAGTACTACCACCAGCTGGATGGTGGAGCAGTTGGGATTGGCTATAATCCCCTTATGCTTGGCAATTTCTTCAGGGTTTACCTCGGGCACCACAAGAGGCACGTCCTTGTCCATACGGAAGGCGGCGGTGTTATCAACCGCTACGGCGCCTGCCTTCACGCAGTGAGGCACAAACTCCTTGCTCACACTGCCCCCCGCACTAAAGAGCGCTATGTCTATGCCCTTAAAGGAATCCTTTCGTAGTTCCTCTATAGTCAGCTCTTCGTCCTTGAATTTCAGCCTTTTTCCCGCAGAGCGGCTGGAGGCGAGCAGTCTCAACTCCCTTAACGGAAAATCCCTTTCCTCAAGTATTCTCAGCATCTCAGTGCCCACCGCTCCGGTGGCACCGACTACTGCTACGCTCACACCCATCTTCTTGTCCCTTTCTTGTATGCCTGACTATAGGGGCACGTTGCAACGTACCCCTACCGTATTGGTTCTTACCCGTGGGGTGCCGCAGGGCTTA
>MHZB01000111.1:25453-31251 GCA_001828605.1 Planctomycetes bacterium RIFCSPLOWO2_12_FULL_50_35
ACACCCTGAATAACCACTATCTGTCTCTCACCAGTATCTCGTCACTTATGCCGAGACGAGTTTTCAAGCCATTAATGTCCTTCAAAAATCGCTGTGCATCCTCCGGGTAGCCCGCCGTGGGTTTGAGTCCAGGAAGTCGTTCCTGCCAGAAACCGTTAAAAAGCTTGAGATACAGCTCCCTGATGTACTTACAATACATTGATGCCAACGCCACGGGCAGGTGCGCGTCTTCGGCACTTTGCAGAAATGATATCCTCATTCTCCTGCCTGACGATTCGTCCATCACCTCGTACTGCGAGGAGAACTTGCCGTCCTCCGATAACGTCTTTACCTTTGTACCCCTGAAGGCTCCAGAGAGCATGGGGCCGTATTTATCCCTCCCGCCATGCTTGCCGCAGACCACCTCAATTTCCGGATACTTCCGCCACATATCAATAATTAAATTAACACAGTTCTTAAATAGTAACAAGGACTTATTGCCCAGTCTTGCCACTTCCTTATTGAACTCGTACGGAGACATTACCGTACTCCTGGCAGCAAGATATTTTATTTCGTTAAATGACAGTATACCCTTTAGCTTGCCGTACTTTTGGGTTATGTTTGCCGTATTTGCCGTAGAGGGCAACCCAAGTCTTTTATTGTAGTACCAGGGATAGACCCTCAGGAGTCCTTCATCGTAGCAGTTGAGCGAGATGAGCAGGTCTCTTATGTCAGAAATCTTCTCGTCCAGACACATCTGAAAGGAAAGGACCCCCTCTTCCAGCCTGTGGAGTCCCTTTTGGGTGGAATATAGTTTTTTACTATCACCGATTACTATTCGGTTGTCGTTTCGCGCCCTGCCTCTCGGGCTTGCCACTGCTTCTTTGAGCATGTGCCAGAGGTCAGGCCCACCTATATCATTGCCTTGGCCTGCCGTCCCATCTGATTGCGGACTGACTGCCACGTCAAATGCCGTGGCAGTGATGACCAGAGGGCCCAACGTAGGCCCGTAACCCGCCTCATCAATTCCGACTATGACCGGCATTTGTTTTTTTGCAGGGACAGACCTTTAAGTCTGTCCGTGTATCAAGCAGGACAACAAGTCCTGCGTTGCCCTAGTGTCGCTTGTCATTCTGAGCGAAGCGAAGAATCCGAGTCTTATAGAGATTCTTTCCGCCTCAGGCGGATTTCACTCCCTCAGAATGACATTATGCAGGCTTCTTCAGAAGTCTTCAATTCTTAGTTGTATATAGTAAGCTCGTATTATATTCCCTCCCCTCTCAAAGTCAAAGCCAGCCCATTTCCCTTGACATTATATTTCCTAAAAAATATAATCATAACCACTTAAGTATAGAACATTTGGGAAATTAGGAGATAATCTCCTTGCCTCCGATTGAGGGGAAAATAGCCAGGATACTTGACGAGTACAACGTGGTAATAAACGTCGGCCGCAGTCAAGGTGTGGGGGAGGGAATGCCCTTTGTTATATTTACCGCCGGCGAGGATGAGGTGAGAGACCCCGACACTGGTGCGGGACTGGGTAAACTCGAAAGGGCAAAGGGCTATGTGTCTGCGAGCCATGTTCAGGATAGACTCAGTATCTGCACGGTACAACATTTGGCAAAGGGTGGCGGGGAAGGTAGAGCAGAGGTTCAAACCCTCAGTGGCGCCATGATGGCCGAGTGCCTGGGATACAGGTCCGGAGGAGAAAATCGGCTAAACGTCAACCCTTCTCAAATATCGGGGTCAGTGCAAGGAGGCCCCATATCCATAGGAGACAGGGTGCGCTCCATTGGAGAAGTAGGGAGGCCCAGCCAGGACCGGCGATGAAGATTGTAAGCACCTCTGAGTGCGACCGTACTAAACTGGTTGCGGGTATCAAAAGGCGTCTCAATACCTTTGAGGGAGCGTTTGCGCAAAACGTAGATTCAAGTCTCGCTGCAAAGATTTTTGGCGAAAAGCTCTCCCCGATCGAATCTGTTCGGCGCATCATTGCTGACGTAAAAGAAAGGGGTGATGACGCCGTGCTCTTTTACAATTGTGCCTTTGACGGTGTCTCCCTTAACAAGGATGAACTGCTTGTAAGTGAAGAGGAGACAGAAGACGCCTATAATACGATAGACAAGTCTCTCTTAAAGGCAATCAAAAAGGCGAAGGATAACATCACGGCATTTCAAGACCATGTTAAGATAACTTCGCCTGGCAGACTTTCAACCGATGGTGTCTCACTCGAACTTATTTATCAGCCGATAGAGAAGGTTGGTATATACGTACCCGGGGGTAAGGCCTCGTATCCGTCTACGGTGCTTATGTGCGCCGTGCCGGCGCGTGCAGCCGGTGTGGACAGGGTAGTTATGTGTACACCTCCTGGGAAGGACGGTAGGGTGTCGCCGGAGAGGCTGGTGGCGGCAAGAGAGACTGGTGTTGCTGAGGTTTATAAAATAGGCGGCGTGCAGGCCATTGCCGCAATGGCCTTTGGAACCGATACGGTGCCCAAGGTTGATAAGATAGTTGGACCGGGGAATGTGTTCGTTACAATGGCCAAGAAGGAGGTGTACGGCTACGTAGGCATAGACATGCTGGCAGGGCCCAGCGAAGTGGTAGTCCTTGCCGATGAAAAGGCCGATGCCGCCCTTATCGCATCAGACCTTCTGTCGCAGGCCGAGCACCCTGGGGCGGCCATGCTGGTGACACCGTCAAGGCAATTGGCCGAAGACGTCAAGACAGAGGTGGAAAAACAGCTTAAGACCCTGCCGAGCAGGAAACTCGCTGAGGAGTCCTTGCAGGGACTGGGTATCTTGGTGGTAACTAGAGACATGGAAGAGGCCGTTGAGATTACAAATTCGATTGCGCCGGAGCATGTCGGACTTCATCTGGAAGACCCTGAGGCCGTGCTGCCCAGACTAAGGCATGCCGGGACGGTATTCGTGGGTGATTTCTCTCCCGTAGCGGTGGGGGATTATATAGCAGGGCCTTCCCACGTGCTGCCTACCGGCGGTACCGCCCGCTTTTTCTCCGGACTGAGTGTAAACGACTTTCTTAGGCGGTTAAGCGTTATTTCCTTTTCCAGGAAGGCGTTGGTGGAGGCCGCACCGGACATTATAACTATGGCCGAGACCGAGGGCCTTCCTGCACACGCACAATCGGTGAGGATGCGACTTAAATGAGTTTCTTTCGCGACAACATAGAAAAGATGGCCGGCTACGTGCCCGGCGAGCAGCCCCAGGGCGAGGGTTATATAAAGTTAAATACCAACGAGAACCCCTTCCCGCCGTCCCCCAGGGTATTGGCCGCCGTGAGGGAGGCCGCTAGCGCAAGCCTCAGACTGTACCCAGACCCTATGGCCACCAAGGTCAGGGTAAAGGCGGCAGAGGTGTTCGGTACACGGCCGGAGAGGGTGCTGGTGGGCAACGGCTCTGATGAGCTCCTTGGGCTTATCGCAAGGGCGTTTCTCGGTCCGGGCGATAAGGTGGTATATCCATATCCGACTTATCTGTTGTATAAAGTCCTGGTGGACATACAGGATGCAACGGGTGTAACGGTCAATTTTAAAGAGGATTTCTCCCTGCCCGAAGGTATAGTGGTGAAGGGCGCAAAGGTAACCTTTCTCTGTAACCCCAATTCTCCTTCAGGGACTATGGTCTGGCCCGACGAGGTCGCACGATTGGCCAAGCGGATAGACGGGGTGCTTGTGGTTGATGAGGCGTATGTAGAATTTGCAGACGCAAACTGCCTCTCGCTGGTGGAGGACAACCCGAATGTTATTGTGCTGAGGACGTTATCGAAGTCCTACAGCCTGGCTGGCCTGAGGTTGGGCTTCTGTATCGCACAGGAAGAAATCATAGAGGGCCTTATAAAGGTGAAGGACTCATACAACGTTGGTCGGCTCAGCATGGCTGCCGCGGTAGCCGCCCTCGACGACCAACAGCACTTGAAGGAAAATCTGGAAAAAATCAAGGAAGTAAGGAGCTACCTCTCTGAGTCGCTTAGGGAGATGGGGTTCTTTGTTTATCCGTCTCAGGCAAATTTTGTGTTCGCACGCTGCAAGGACGCCGCCGCCGCAAGGGAAATCTATGAGCAGTTAAAGCGCCAGAAGATACTTATCCGGCACATTAACTACCATGGATTTGAGCATTGTGTAAGGATATCCATAGGCACAAGGAAAGAGATAGATACCTTGTTGGAAGCCCTGTCTGAAGTTTTGTGTGAGACAAAGAAGAGCTGAGCCGCAGCGGTAGAGCCGTGCCACTGGCAAGGTCTGCCTCCGGCACCACTTATCCGGCTGGGGCAGGGGCAAACCCTGCCCCTACAACACTAGCGTCCGATCGGTTCGGCTGAGCTCACCGCCGAAGCCTCCGTATCGGACGCACGACAACTTGAGATATGAGAAAATCGCAGATAGACAGAAAGACAAAAGAGACGGATATAAGGCTCACATTGGAGCTGGATGGAGACGGCCGCTGTGAAGGCTCTACGGGCGTAGGCTTTCTCGATCACATGCTTGACCTCTTCTCAAGACATGGACTCTTTAACCTGAAGGTGTCTGCGAAAGGCGACCGCCAAGTGGATGACCACCACACGGTGGAGGACGTAGGAATATGCTTGGGACATGCCCTGAAAGAGGCGCTTGGAGACAAAAAGGGGATAGTGCGCTTCGGCGACGCCAGCGTTCCCATGCAGGAGACCCTTGCAAACGTGGCCGTAGACGTGGGCGGCAGACCCGCACTCGTATTTAACGCCCCACTTAGAAATCAGAAGATAGGCGACTTTGACGCCGGCCTGGTAGAGGAGTTTTTGCATGCCCTCTGCACAAATGCCGCAATCAACCTCCACGTGAACGTACCCTACGGGACCAACAGCCACCACGTTGCAGAGGCCATCTTTAAGGGCCTTGCCAAGGCCCTTGCCAAGGCAGTGAGGCTGGACGAAAGGATAAAAGGCGTCCCCTCCACAAAGGGAATTTTGTAGGGGCAATTCATGAATTGCCCCTACAGTAGGAACCTTGACCTGATGTAGAAGGGACGATAAGAAGGAGTCAGAATTAAGAATTCAGGACTCAGAAAACAGAAATTATTCTGACTACTGAATCCTGTATTCTGAATTCTTAAGGCGACCCGATGTAGAAAGGATTGGGGGGCAGTGATTGGGGATGAGGAATGATGCAGGGAAAACTGGAGAAATCAAGCCAAAGAGAACCCTTAGAAGGGCATGAAAAATACAAGGAGACCGGCGACAGGCTCTTCAATGAACTGGTTCTTACCATACGCAAGTTAGGCAAACTTGACATGGCGGCCTTGGCGAGTATGGAGGAAAGCTACGGGAAGCTCTCCGATGTCAAGGAACGTTACAGGTGTCTAATAAGAGGATACCGTGCCGTCCGGCTTGCCCTGGTAGAGTCGGGCAACTCTATGGAGGCTCAGATAGTAAAGGATAAGGAGTCTCTGGCCAAGACCAGCTATTACTGGCGCTTTGGCCCGCGTTCCTCTGCTCTATGGAGCTGGCTGACCGGTCCCGACGGCTTGAAACACTTCGGATTGTTGTGGTTTTCTCTGGTGTTCTTTATCTTCCCCATCTTGTACGGGCTTGGAGACTTTGTTGCCTCTTCTAACCCGATCAGCGCCTGGGACTACGTCTATTTCTCCATATGCACCGCTACTACGCTGGTTTATGGGGACTTTATGCCCCATGGGCTTGGTAAGCTGGTAGCCGTGGTGGAAGGACTCTTTTCCTATTTTGGACTGGGGTTGCTCTTCTGGACGCTGATGGAGAAATTCAATGATGAGGTGTAGTCTGGAGGGATTAAGGGGGAGTCCTGTAGT
>MHZB01000112.1:0-17888 GCA_001828605.1 Planctomycetes bacterium RIFCSPLOWO2_12_FULL_50_35
CATCTTGAAAGTGTGGTGAAAAGCTATTTGGAGACCGATTCGGGTAAGAAAGCCATTGCAGAGTCCACCCCGGCTAAAATCAAGGCTGGGTACAAAATTGGCAAGGGTTTCTACCTGGAGACCCTGGATGACAAGTTTAAGTTGTATATACACAACAGGACCCAGGTGCGCTACACCTTCGCGAATAACGACCGCGGCGAGGACACCAGCTCGTTCCGCATCCGCCGCCAAAGGGTCAACTTTGAAGGGCATGCCTTTACCAAGGACCTGACCTACAAGGTTCAGTGGGACCTTGCGGCTAATACCGGTACGGGAAACCTGCTGGATGCCTACGTAAATTACAAGGTAGATGACTTGCTTCAATTCCGCGGCGGGCAATACAAAGTGCCATTTAACCGCGAAAGGCTGGATTCATCCGGCAATCTGCAGTTTGTGGACAGGTCCGTGGCCAATGCTGAATTTCAACTGGACAGGGACATAGGCGTCATGCTGCACGCGAAGCCCAAGAAGGGTCTATTCGAATACTATCTTGCAGTGATGTCCGGTGCAGGTGAAAACCAGACGAGAAACTCCAATAATGAGTTTCTGTACGCGGCCAGATTGGCAGTAAACCCCCTTGGGGACTTTGACGCCTACTCGGAATCGGACCTTGAACATTATGAGACACCCAAGCTGGCATTGGGTACTGCATATGCCTGGAACAACGGCTCAAAGATGTTTGTCGACGATGCAATCAGGAGCTTTAAAAGGCCCATCACCTTACGTGAATTCACAACCGACCTCGTATTCAAGTGGCGCGGGTTTTCGTTACTGGGCGACTTTTACTGGAGAGACGTAACCGCGCACAGCGGCGAGTCGCTCTTCCGGCAGGGGAGCAACAAGGGCTACGGTTACAGGGCACAGGCGGGATACTTTGTGCCGCTTCCATACGTCAGTAAGCACCTGGAGGTTGCCGGGCGTTACGCCTTCGTTAACCCGGATACCAGAGACCAGGACGACACCGAGCGTGAGATAGGCGCCGCCTGTAGCTGGTACTTCTTCGGGCATAACAACAAGTTGCAGGGCGATGTCAGGCGCGTAACCAGAGAGAGGAATGTGCCGGATGACCTGAGCGACACGGAGTTCAGACTGCAGTACCAATTGATTTTCTGATGGGATTTTAGAGGGGGGTCGGGGGACGTAGCCATTTTGGACGTTCCCCGTTAACCCTTGATTTGTTGGCAGCTTAAACAATGAAAGAGAAGGATTCGATGGAAAAGATTCTGATTGTGGACGGTGATGAGTACGCTTGCCGGTTGTATGCTGAGCAATTTGTAAAAGAAGGTTATGCTGTAACGTGTCTTTACGATGGGTTCAGGGCAATCAGGGAGATAGCGATAAATCCGCCTGACCTCTTAATAGTGGAGGCAGTGCTGCCCGGGATAAGCGGGATAGAACTGCTCTTGAAGGCCAAGTCGTCAAACCCGAGACTGCCCGTAATAATCTATACAGGTTATGAATTGTACAAGAATAACTACCTCGCCTGGATTGCAGATGAAGTCCTGATTAAGTCCGGTAAGGCAGACCGGCTGGTCGCTGCCGTGAGGAGGCTTTCTGCGCGGTCACAGGAACAGTGGTTTGGATGTACTGGGTAGGATTTGCGGAAAAAGCGATGGAAGGAGAGGAAATGAACGTATTGTTTTTGAGATTTCTTGACAGGGTTTTGAATATGGTAAACGAACCTGTAATTCTCTTTGATAAAGAACTTAACCCTGTCAAGGCTAATGTATCGGGTTGGAGCTTCTTTGACGCATGCAAGAAGAAATCTTCCCCTCTTTGCGAGGAGTGCCCGGTCCGCCGCACGAGAGAGGCTGGCCAGTCCTGTATAAAGAGGTGCAGTAAGGGCATAGTCCAGTCAGAACCCCTTCGCAGCGACCGGGGGGAACTTGAAGGTGTGCTGGTTACCCTGTTGGGTTGGGAAGGCTGCCAGGCAGAAGGGCTGTACAGTGGAGAAGAAACGGTGAATCTGAGTTTAACAGAAATAGCCACAGCGACAATACCCAGGCCGATCTCAGATAGATGACGTTTTGTGTAACACTGCTTCTGATTTCTGGGGGTCTCGTTTGATTTGTATGTTTCAGAGGAGTTTTTCTTAACGCAATCTTAACAGAATCTTAACAGTTTCTTAACACAATCTTAATAAATTTTTATTACTTTTAACAGGAGGAAAGATATGAAGAGGTTTATCTTATTACATGTATGCTTTTTAGCGGCCGCATTTTGCATATCTGCACCCGTCAAACCGGCCTCAGCAGAGCTGGAGGGCCTTATTAAGGTGGACGGCTCAAGCACCGTTTATCCCATAACCGAGGCGGTTGCAGAGGAGTTTCAGATACCGCATCCCAAGGTAAAGATAACCGTAGGCATCTCCGGCACGGGCGGGGGTTTCAAGAAGTTCGGGCGAGGGGAGGTAGACATCTCAGATGCATCCCGCCCCATAAAGCCTAAGGAAGCAGAGCTTTGTAAGGAAAACAAGATTGAGTACATAGAACTGCCGGTAGCTTTCGACGGTCTCGCCGTGATGGTAAACCCGAAGAATACCTGGTGCGACTCCTTAACGGTGGAGGAGTTGAAAAAAATCTGGGAGCCTGAGGCAGAAGGGAAGATAATGAAGTGGAGCCAGATACGCCCGGAATGGCCGGATAAGGAGATACGTCTCTTTGGGCCGGGTGTGGATTCCGGCACGTTTGATTACTTCACCGAGGCCATTTGTGGAAAGTCCGGGGCGAGCAGGGGCGATTTTACGCCCAGTGAGGACGACAACGTACTCGTCCAGGGCATTGCCACCGATGAAGGTGCACTTGGCTATTTTGGCGTTGCGTATTATGATGCAAATCAGGATAAGCTTAAGCTTTTGGGTATTGATGATGGGAATCCTTCCAACGGAAATGGGCCTATTAAACCCACCTTAGAGACCGTACTCAACGACACCTATAAGCCGTTGGCCAGGCCCATTTTCATCTATGCGAACAAAGAGGCGGCTGCTAAACGACCGGAGGTGGCAGAATTTATCAGATATTACATGATCAACTCCGCCCCCTTGGTCAAAGAGGTAGGCTATATACCTCTTCCAGAAAGGGCCTACTTCCTGGCTTATGACCGTTTTAAGAGGGGCATCACAGGGTCTGTGTTCGGCGGCGAGGATTCTAAGGGAAAAACAGTTGAACAGTTGCTTAGTAAAGAGGAGCATTGATTACCGATAGACACCAAAAGGAAATCCCCCATTCCGTTGTGCACAGTATTAAGCAGCGGCGGGGGGGGTCTCACATCAAAGAGATAGCCATCCACGCGGCACTCTTCGCCTGCGGTATATTATCAATATTCACCACCCTTGGTATCTTAGGGATACTGGTATACGAGACGGTACAGTTCTTCCAAGAGATTTCGTTTCTGCAGTTCTTCGGTGATACAAGGTGGACCCCCTTATTTGTAAGCAAGCACTTCGGAATCTGGCCGCTCTTGTGTGGAACGCTCCTTGTTACCGCAATCGCTATGGCGGTTGCCCTGCCTATCGGGTTGTTGTGTGCGGTTTATCTAAGTGAGTATGCCCGCCCCAATGTCAGGAAGGTGGTAAAACCCCTGCTTGAGATATTGGCGGGCATTCCTACTGTTGTATACGGCTACTTTGCCCTGCTCTTTGTTACGCCCCTCTTACAGAACATAATCCCTGGGATGGCTGGGTTTAATGCCCTGAGTCCCGGCATAGTGATGGGGATTATGATACTCCCCATAGTCTCTTCTCTCAGTGAGGACGCAATGTATGCCGTACCGCAGAGCCTGCGGGAAGGGGCCTATGCGCTGGGCTCCACCAAACTTCAGGTATCCTTCCTGACGGTTGTGCCGGCGGCCTTTTCGGGCATCACGGCCTCGTTCATATTGGGTGTGTCAAGGGCCATAGGCGAGACCATGATAGTCGCCATTGCTGCAGGTCTCCAGCCTCGACTCACCGCAAACCCCATCGAGCCCATTGAAACAATGACCGCATACATCGTTCAGGTGAGTCTGGGGGACACCCCGCACGGAACTATAGAATACAAGACCATCTTTGCAGTAGGTATGGTTCTGTTTGTAAGCACTTTTGTTCTTAACATCATAAGTCAGTGGATGCGTGGGAAGTTTAGAGAGGTTTATACCTGATGGTTACGGAGACCAAAGAGCCGCCGCTTCAGCATACGTGTCCACACGGGAAAAAGCCCGGACGGCGATGGAACAACATCATATTCCAGGCAGTGGCCATAACTGCGCTGGTTGCAACGGTATCCGTACTGATACTGCTGTTGGTAGATATCTCTATAGATGGGATACCCCGCCTGAACTGGACATTCCTTTCGCATTATCCCTCGCGTAAACCGGAAATGGCGGGTATTTTATCGGCCCTGGTGGGAAGCGGCTGTCTTGTCTTTCTGACGGGTCTTATCGCATTCCCAATAGGTGTGGGCGCAGCCATATATCTCGAGGAGTATGCCGGCAACAATTGGTTCAGCAAGATAATTGAGGTAAATATCGCCAATCTGGCCGGCGTGCCGTCTATCATTTACGGACTTCTCGGACTTGAGGTCTTTGTACGCATTATGCACATGGACCGCAGCCTCCTTGCGGGTGCATGCACCCTTGCGCTTCTCGTGCTGCCCATGATAATCATAGCCAGCCGCGAGGCCATGCGGACCGTTCCTGTGTCCATACGTGAGGCGTCATTCGCCGTCGGCGCCACCCGCTGGGAGACCATAAGGTACCATGTCCTGCCGTTGGCGTTTCCCGGTATATTGACCGGTACCATACTTGCGCTGTCCAGGGCAATCGGTGAGGCGGCACCTTTAATTCCTATTGGCGCCCTGACTTATGTTGCATTCTTACCTGACAGCCCCCTTGCACCCTTTACTGCACTGCCAATACAGATATTTAACTGGATTTCGCGTCCACAAAAAGGTTTTGCCGACAATGCCGCCGCCGGTAGCATTGTCCTTCTGGTAGTGCTTCTGCTTATGAATGCAGGGGCCATATGGCTGCGTAACAGGTATCAAAAGAAGCTCCATTAATCTGAAAAAGTCTGCATAACCGTCATTTTCGGGACTCTCAGGAGGAAGTCTTCCGGGAGGATGACATGGCATGTCCGGCAGGCCCTATAACGAGATTAATGAACCCTTTGGAAGAAAGTTCCGGGTGACAACTGAATGAAGACGCCCATGCAAAATACTGTATTGACGGCAGAAAAGATAGATTATAATGGAGCGAATATCGCCAAGCGCTTTTCTGGACACAACGTTATGGCACAAAGACCTAACAACAAAGAGGTAGAGGCGGTAGACCTGAGCATTTATTACGGCAACACACCTGCCGTAAATAAGGTTACGCTGCCCTTTTACAAGAATTGTATAACTGCCATAATTGGGCCTTCGGGCTGCGGCAAATCCACCCTCATAAAGTCCATAAACAGGGTTTGTGAGATAAGCAGCAAGATGAAGGTTGAGGGCGAGATTCTGTTTAAAGGGAAAAATGTGTATGACAGGGATGTGGATGTGGTAGAATTGCGGAGGCGCATAGGAATGGTGTTCCAGAAACCCAATCCGTTTCCCAAGTCTATCTACGACAACGTTGCCTTTGGCCCAAGACTCCACGGCAGATACAGCAGAAAGGCGTTAAATGAACTAGTAGAGCATAGCTTGAGGCAGGCGGCACTCTGGGAAGAGGTAAAAGACCGCATCCAGAAGAGTGCCCTGACGCTTTCCGGCGGCCAGCAGCAGAGGCTGTGTATTGCAAGGGCCCTGGCAGTCGGCCCGGAAGTCCTCCTTATGGATGAGCCTTGTTCGGCCCTGGACCCGATCGCAACGGCCAAGATTGAGGAACTTGTGCTGGAGCTGAAAAAACAGTACACGATTATACTGGTGACACATAACATGCAGCAGGCTGCAAGGATATCGGATTATACCGGTTTCCTACTTATGGGTGAGTTGATAGAGTTTGAGGAAAGCTTTATCCTCTTCACCACCCCGAAGGAAAAGCTCACGGAAGATTATATAACCGGCAGATTCGGCTAGGTATGTTGAGGCGCAATGATACAAAGACATTTTGACGAAGAACTTGCGGATTTAAAGAAAAAGCTCCTACACATGGGCTCTTTGGTCCAGGAGATGATTCATCTGGCGGTGAAGGGTTTGGTGGAGCAAGACGAGTCCATGGCAAAGACTGTTTTTGGTATGGAGAACGAAGTGAACGGTCTTCACATCGAGATAGATAATATAGCCTTGAGGCTGATAGCCCTTCACCAGCCCATGGCGGCAGACCTCAGGCTGCTTGCCACCGTTGTAAAGATAAACAGCGAAATAGAGAGGATTGCAGACCTGGCGGTAAATATGTGTGAGAGCACCCACTTTATCCTGGCCAAACCTCTGGTTAAACCTCTAATAGACCTCCCTGAAATGGCAGAGATAGCACAGAAGATGGTGAGTGAGAGTTTAAAATCATTTACGGGTAGTGACGTAGCATTGGCGCAGAGGGTGCTGGATGAGGATGACAGGGTAGACGACCTCAAGGACCAGATTTTCAGGGAACTCCTCACCTACATGATTTCAGATCCAAGTACTATAGACAGGGCCATCTCACTCATCCTCATATCCAGGAACATTGAGCGGATAGGCGACCATGCGACCAATATTGCCGAAGACGTTATCTACATGGTTCAGGGCCGCGATGTGAGGCATAAGACCAAGGAGATGGAGAAGCATAAGTACTAAACGCAGCGAAACACAAGTAAGTCGCCGATTAGGGGTTGTAATAAATTTCTTCCGCCTTAAAGTGTCCCAGATACCTTGAAACCAGACATCCTCAAGGAAAAGGGTATTTTTATCACTGGCACAGATACCGGTGTGGGGAAGACACTGGTGGCTGCAGCCATAGCCAACCTCCTGCGGAGCGTCGGCATAGATGTAGGGGTGATGAAACCCGTGGCAACGGGCGGCAGGCGGGTGTCCGACCAGCTGGTCTCAGACGATGCGCTTATGATAAAGGGGGCTGCCCACTCAAAGGATGAATATTCCCTGGTTAACCCCGTATGTCTGCCTTCCATGATGGCGCCTGTCGTAGCCTCCAAGGTGGACCGCCTGCACGTTGATTGGGGAGTCATCTGGTCGGCATACAAGACGCTCAGGGAAAGACATAAACATCTCATAGTAGAGGGGATAGGCGGACTCCTTGTTCCCATAACGGACAATATGTGCGTAGCCGACATGGCCCGAAAGATGAAGCTTCCCATACTAATCGTCTCAAGGCCCACCCTGGGGACTATAAATCATACCCTCCTTACAATAGAGGCCGCCAGGAGGCGGAAGTTAAAGATAAAAGGGGTTATATTCAACAGCACCCAAATGGGCAGCGGCACCTTGCTGGCAGAGACCAACAAGTCAGAGATAGAAAAACACTCCGGTGTGCCTGTACTTGCCAGTATCCCCTACATGCGCAGCGTTACGTCGGGAGAGATTGCGGCCTTCTTGAAACAGAGTATCAACCTGCGCGACATCCTCTAGTACCGGTGGTAATTATTATGCAGTTGTTGACCTGTAGGGGCGACCAGACAGGTCGCCCCTATATTTATAAGGATTTTTGTAACACCCGGTCTTTGCACCAGATGCTTCTTTCCCCCTGCGCTCTTTCAAGAGGGGGTTATTGCCTCCAGAGTCTCTCCCGTATCTCGTGATATTTATCTGTAATACCGAGTTTCTTCAGGAGTCTGTCGGCCTCTTCATCGGCAAGGGCCTCTATCTCTTCCCTGTCGTCCAGGGTGCGGGTGGTGCTGTTTATTAGTTCCTGAGTTCTCTTGCAATTATTATAGGAGAGGTGATGCCCCACTTCGTGAGCCACGACTACGAGGATTTTAGAGCAATCGGACCCTTCTGATTTAGACAGATAGTACATGCTTGGAATAAAAATTATCCTGCGGTTGGCGTCATACAGACACGGGAGACCGGAGGTGAGGAGGGCGTAAATGCCCTGCCCACCGTAAAGTTCCCTAAACTCCTCATCAGAATCTACTTCATGGTAATTTCTTTCGGAGAACTTTTCGCGTATATATTTATATAGTATCCGCAGGCTTTTCTCTGCGATTTCTTCCATGTCGCTTCCTCAGTCACTAACAAATCATTGGCCTTTCAGCACTTTATGGCAGGCGCCCAGACATACAATACATAAAATATTATATCAGATTGTGTAACCTCTCATACTGGTCTACGCAAGGTAGCCTATCATAACCTTAGTGAAAAGCCGGGCGGTACTTGTTTGAATATCAACGTCTTAGAATATTTGACTGAGAGGTAAATGCTGTGATAACATACTTGTTCTATGGAAGCACTTAAAGACTTTCTTGTAAAGAAGAAACAGGGTTCTCCACTGGATATAGAGCGTGGCGTAGGGTATCTGTCCGTCCACGTACCGGAGGAGATAATTATTGGAGCGGGCAAGGTGCCTTTCCGCATCCTTGGCAGCGGGAAGCCGGCGAAACTGGCAAACGCCTATCTACCCAAGACGTTTGACCCGCACGTACTGGACAGCCTTGAGGGTGCACTGGACGGGAGCTATAAGTCTCTCGAAGGCGTGATAGTGGCAAACGTGAGCGATGCCCACCGCAGGCTGTACGATGCCTGGCGGTTAGGCACGGATTCTGCGAAGGTGTTCTTCCTCGACGTTCCAAAGGGCGCAGACTCGCTTAGAGTGAAGTCATTTCGACTGGCCTTATCTTCCCTGATGAGAGACATGGAACGGGCCTTTGGTGTACAAATATCCAAAGAGGCCCTGCGCGATGCCATCAGACTCTGCAATGAAACACGGTCTCTCCTCAGAAAATTGAGTGATATGCGGAAGGATAAAACTCCTCCTTTTACCGGCGAAAGGTTTTTTGAGATGGTCAAGTGGAGTCAGACCCACGACAAGCGCACAGTGAACGACATGCTTAAAGAATATTTAGAGGAACTTGACGGTTTGGAGGGAAGTGGAACAGATGGTCCGAGAATAATGCTGATGGGGAGTCTCATGGGTTCGCCCGAACTTATCTATCTCATAGAGAAGCTGGGCGCAAGGGTTGTATGCGAAGACCTCTGCGTAGGAATGCAGTACTTCTCAAGTCTGGTGGATGAGGATTCTAATGAACCCCTCGATGCACTTGCGAACAGATATTTAGCCATACCCACGGCACGGATGGTGGACACGGAGTCCAGGTGGAATTACCTGTTGCGAATGGCCGAGGATTTTCGTGTGGACGGGGTGGTATATTTTACGCTGAAATTCGATGACATATACCTCTTTGAATATCCCCATATCCGGAATAAATTCCAGAAGGCCGGACATCCGGTCTTGTTTATTGAGGCCGAGAATTTCTGGACCAGTCTTGGCCAGATAGAGACCCGGGTCCAAGCGTTTATAGAGATGCTTGCTTAGATGTGGGTGAAAATAAAACAAGAATTGCAGTGGCTGAGCCTTCGGCCTTGAGGGCCTCAGCCCGAAGGCTTGCCCGGCTTTTGACAGAGTAAACTCTGCCGCTACATTTCAGGTAGGTTAATTATGCCGATAACTGAAACAGATAGACAGAAACAGCGGGAGTACTTCAGCCTACAGTTCCAGAAGCGCATGAAGAGACCACGCAGCTACTCCCCCCTGCAGGGTTCCCAGGTCAGAGAGAGGGCGATGTACAAACTCCTCATGGAGAGTTTTAGGGACACCTCGACCGTTATATGGAAGAGCACGTTTGTTCCGTCCGAGATTATATACGCCCTGGACGCCATCCCGCTGTATATAGAGAGTTTTAGCGCCATGGCGGCGGCGGTGGACATCTGTCCGACCATGCTCGACGCCTCCGAGAGGCACGGCTTCTCCAGGGACTCATGCACGTTTCTCAGGGGGGTAATGGGGGCATCCCTCAAGGATATTCTTCCCCGCCCAGACGCCCTTGTGTCCACCTCGTATTACTGTGACGGCGACCCCAAGATATTTGACATCTTTGCCGAGGAATACAAGAAGCCGCACTTTTACCTGCAGGTCCCGTTCATGGTGGACGAGGAGTGGTCACGTGACATACTGGCAGAGCAGCTTGAAGAGATAACCCTGGAGCTGGCCCGCGTAACGGGCAAGCCTTTTGACAAGGACAGGTTATCGGAGATAATCAACAACACAAACGAGGCCAGCCGGTATTTCAGGCAGGCTATGGAACTGAGAAGACACGTGCCGAGTCCCATGCTGGGATGCGAGGCCATAGACTACATCGGAGCCATATCACAGCTCTGGGGTTCAAAAGAGCTGGTGAGGATGTCAAGACTCCTCTGTGAAGAGTTGGAGGAGAGGATAGACAAGGGTGTGGCTGCAGTGGGAGACGAAAGATTCAGACTGCTGTGGTGTCATCTGAGACCGTATTACAATGACGAGGTATTTAACTATCTTGAGCTTGACCAAAGGGCGGTGGTGGCCTTTGAGAGCGTAAACCTGATAACCTGGCAGGACATGGACCCTCAGAAACCATTTGAGTCACTGGCCGAGAAGCTCTTGGCAAACCCCGCCATCGGACCGTGCGAGCGGATGACCGGGTGGGTGGCCAGGATGGTAAGGGACTACAGTATAGACGGTATCATTTGGATGGCCCCCTGGGGTTGCAGACACTTCAACAGCCTCTCTCAGCTGGTAAAGGACGGCCTCCGCAAGGAGATGGACGTACCGTTTTTCATATTGGACCTTGAGTGCATAGACAAGAGAAATTACTCCAAAGAGCAGGTAAGAACCCGGCTCGACGCATTTTTAGAGATTCTGGCGGAGAAAAGTGGATGACAATTTGGCGCTCAGACTTCTACGAGACTATTTTGTGGAGTCTAGCGACGTAGTCGCTGGGGAATTTCCCATTGACACAGTCAATGGACTCCAAAATCTCTTATACTTTACAGATGTTTTCTGTAGTGTGAGAGAATCGAGAAGGGAAGTGTCTTGGGAGGAATTCGAGAAGGAACTGCAAAGTGAGACCTCTGAAAAATCTTGTGAAGTTGTTATTCTGAGGGAGCAAAGCGACTGAAAAACTCTGATGTAGCGTGCGAGTTTACCTCGCACGTTTAACGTGCCAGACAAGCTGGCACGCTACAAAAAACAGATTCTTCGCTTTGCCCAGAATTACAACATCCGATAAACTGACTTTTTCGGAGGTTTCAAGGTAGTGGGAAGGTACTCTGGATGATTACAGCGGGAGTAGACATAGGCTCGGTTTCTACCGAGGTGGTGGTGCTTGGGGAGAATAAGGATATACTGGGTTTTTCCGTCCTAGCCTCCCAGGTAGACGTTGAAAGGACGGCGCGTGAGGCCCTGGATGCAGCCCTGGAAGAGGCACGCATTAGGCGTGAAGAGATAGACTATATAATAGCCACCGGCTACGGACGCAATAACGTGCCCTTTGCCGACAAGTCCGTTACGGAGATTACCTGCCACGCCCTCGGCGCCCATCACTTCTTCCCCGGCACTAGGACGATAATTGACATAGGCGGTCAGGACTCTAAGGCCATAGCCATAGTAGGACAGAATAACGGGGGTGTGCGCGTGGTGGATTTTATCATGAACGACAAGTGCGCCGCCGGTACAGGCAGGTTTCTCGAGGTTATGGCTGGTGTGCTGGACGTTGACGTGAAGGACCTGGGGAGACTGTCACAGAAATCTTCGCGGGAGGTATCTATAAGCAGTATGTGCACCGTCTTTGCCGAGTCGGAGGTTATTTCGCTGATTCACCAGAAACTGCCCAAGGAGGATATAATAAGCGGTCTGCACATGGCCATCGCCCGAAAGGTGCTGAGCCTTGTGCAGAGGATTCCTATAGAGGAAGAGATTACTCTAACCGGCGGTGTTATGAAAAACACCGGAGTGTGCGAAAAGCTGAGACAAGAACTCTCACCAAAGCGGGTCAACCTGCCGGATGAGCCGCAGATAGCTGGTGCCGTCGGCGCGGCCATAATGGCCAGAAAACACGTTCATTCCGGTAAGAACTAGCAGACCTCACCGTGCACAGGGCGTATCTGCCATATATTTACCCTCCAGAAGAGCTGGCAACCGTTTTACCGATTGAATGTTATTTGAAGACGTTGATTACTTTATTCCCTTGCCGATGGAATATGCCTCCCCGATAAGGGCGCCTATCCCGTAATAATTACGTACTTCCGGGGTATAGACAAGCGGACTGACCTTTTGGATATCCGGCAGCCCTTTTTCGTCCAAGACGCCCTCGTCCACTTTTACGTCTATTATCTCCCCGACGAACTGGGTGTGTGCACCCATCTCAAAGGTGTTAACGAGCCTGCATTCCATTACCATGGGAAATTCCTGCACATAAGGTGCATCTACAAGCTCGCTCTTGACAGGTGTCAGGCCGGTTGCCGCAAATTTATCTACGTCTCTGCCTGAAACGATTCCAAAATAATCCGCCTCCTTGACAAATTTTTCCGACGGCACGTTGACGGTGTAGGCCCGCCGTTGGATAATATTGCCATATGCATATCTGGTCTTTCTCAGTGAGACGGTCACACAGGGTGGCTTGGAACAGCAGATGCCGCCCCACGCAACAGTCGTGATATTGGGCCTGTCAGCCTTGTCATAAGACCCTATGCACCATACCGGGGTCGGGTAAACAAGAGTCTTCGGGCCGAATGATTTCTTCATGGTCGCTCTCCTCGTCTCTTGGGAGTGTTTTAAAATATTAAAGATAGCCGGCCTGGTTATCTTTTGAAAATTATCCATGGCGAGGCTAAGATACTTAAGCCGTACTTCACTATTTTGCTAAGACCTTCACTTTTTAAAGTGAAGTCCGTATCTGGAAAAATCCGGTCACGAAAAACGTAGATTATAACAGATGCACAAGGGCAAATTCCCATGTCTATTCCTGTTTATTGCCGGCTGCCTATCACTGTACACAACGGTAGACGCCGGGGAGAGGCCCAGGGTGCTTTTTGACGCCGGCCACGCACAAAGTTCTGGCAGACACGCCGACTGGATAGTTGACGACGATGTCCCCGCACCAAAACCGCAGGAACCCTCCTCGCCGGATGACTGGTCGGGTGGGATATCCTCGTGGGCCTACGCACTGCATAAGACTGGCAGGTACGAGGTGGAGAGTACAAACAGACCGCTGACCTACGGAAATCCGGAAAACCCTCAAGACCTCTTGCGCTACGACGTGCTGGTCTTGTGTGAGCCCAACACCGACCTTACGCCCTCCGAACGGGCTGCCGTTGTCTCATTTGTACGCGGAGGCGGGGGACTTTTTCTAATTGCGGACCACTTTAATTCCGACAGAAACGACGACGGGATTGACTCCACTGGTATATTCAATAAACTTGAGTCGCATACCGGGATACACTTCCAGGGAAAGGGTGAAATTAATTCCTGGATAAGAGGGGGTCATTACACGGCCAACTTCAGTCCCGATGACACCCCGATTTTACATGGCCCGTTTGGTATGGTCGAGCTGGTACATCTTAATGGTTTTGGGACCATCCGTGTGGAAAACTCTCGGAACCCTGCGGCAAGGGGCCACATATGGCTAAAAGGCGCACAGCAGGTAAACCTCAATATAATACTCGCCACTTCAAGCTTAGGCAGGGGTAGGGTTGCAGCCCTATCTGACAGCTCACCTGCCGATGACGGCACCACAAACACTCAGGGACACCAACTCCACGATAATTGGAACCAGGCCAGTAACAGTCGTCTGCTGCTAAATGCAACAGAGTTCCTGGCCGGGGCGGAATAGGATTTGGCAGTTCGCAACGGCCGCCCGTTTAAGCAAAGACATAGGGCATGACCTTGCAATAGAGGTTGTGTCTTGCGAGGTTTACCGGAATTCGAATTATATAATAAGTTTTATACTTTCAAAAATTTTAGTTAATGATATATTAGAAAACACTTTAAATAACAGATTAGATAAAGCTCGGGTACTGTCTTCAGCCAGATTCTTTAAATGGTGAGATAGGCCGTGCACCCAGGAGGGGGTGAGTGATGAAACCATTGTCCATTATTACTGCCATGTTTATCTGCGTGATTGTCGCAAGTATAACCTTCCCTGCCTATGCCCGGGAGGCTGAAGCGGAACGGCAGGGTAAACCCTTCCCACCGGAAAGGATTGAAGAGCTTGAAGAGGCCAGGGAATGGCAGAAGCCCGATCAGATTATGGAATTTTTGGATATACAGGAGGGCAACGTCGTGGCCGATATAGGCACGGGTACCGGGTATTTTGCCTTATATCTTTCGGATGCAGTTGGAAAGAGCGGTCTGGTCTACGCAGAGGACATACAGCAGGAAATGGTGGACTATACACAGGAAAAAATTGAGGAGGAGGGGATAAAAAACACAAAGGTTATATTGGGCGAACCTGACGACCCTAAACTTCCCGAAAACTCCCTCGATCTTGCGTTGATGGGAAACGTCTACCATGAGGTAGAGAATCCGGTGGCGCTTTTAAAGAGCATAGCCCGTTCGTTAAAATCCGACGGCAGCCTTGTTATCATAGACTGGCGGTCGGACGTGGAGTCCGAGTTCGGTCCTTCCATGATGGAGAGGGTATCAGAGGATGCGGTAGAGGCTGATGCTGAGGAAGCTGGGTACTACATGGTGCGTCATCATCCGTTCTTACGATATCATTATTTTCTCATATTTAAGAAGAGGCCGGAATAATACGTCTGTGGGGTTCTGTTTAGGGGAACCAGATATCCTTTTCTCCTTCCATTGTGAGAGGAAATTCAGAGGCCTTGCAATGGATTTCTAATTCTTCTGCGCCTCGATATCTTTAAGCTGCTTTTCTATCTCCTCTTTCTCTTTCTCGTCCTTTTCTTTCTTGTTTAGGACGCTTCCGACCACTGCGCCAATCGCACCACCAGCGCCCGCACCTATTGCGGCGCCTACATCAGGAGCACCGACGACTGCGCCGACTATTGCGCCAGTGGCCGCCCCCGCCCCAACACCTATGCCGGCGCCCTTTTCGGTCTTAGAGGGGGTGCATCCTGCACTCATTAGGGTTGCACCGAAAATGCAGACAATGACTATCAGGTAAAGTCTTCCCATCTCAAATGCAATTACTCAGCACACCCTTGACGATGTTGAGAGAACCGAACTGCTGGAGATAGTAGAACGACTAAGACCACAACAACGTGTTCAGTAAATTTACTACGATTGAAGCAATTCCCAGGGCTAGGAGTGCAAACACATAATAATACAGCCGTTTGTTTAACGACTGCAGCCTCTTGATTTCTGCGTCTTTGTTAATCGTGGCCATAACAATTTTCCTCTTTTAATTTGACTTGGATTATTGCATTACGTTTCTTAGGTTTACCACGATTGAGGCAATTGCCAGGACCAGCAGTGCCGCTACATAGTAATACAGCCGTTTGTTTAACGTCCGCAGGCTCTCAATTTCCAGGTCTTTGTCTGTCTGAGGCATAATGTTTGTCTCCTGTTGTCTAGGACTAAGCCACCCTGTACGCACAATTACGGTTATTATGGTGCCGAAGCGGGGAGTCGAACCCCGATGGACTTGCGTCCACTAGGTCCTGAACCTAGCGCGTCTGCCAATTCCGCCACTTCGGCAGGTTAGCGAATTTTAGGCTCCAACGCAAGTGGAGTCAAACAAAATTCCCAGGGTGTCCGTCAAGTACGCCGATTTTGTAGGTTGTGGATAGGCGTTGGGCTGTCTCTGCGGAGGGGTCTAATTTACTCGAAGGGTTTAACGTCTACTGGATTTGATTTTTGCATACATGGGTGGTATTATTCGAAGGTTTAAATGGGTTGGATATCTGCAAAGTTGCTCGAATATCCCGTGTCACACTGAGCTGGGTTGGGTAGGTAGGTCATAGTCATACCATGACCTCGCGTAATTAATCTGTATTCAATCTTCTTCACGGGTAATTGCAGGATTTGCCAGAATCTAAAATGGATAGCGAAATGACAGGTAGAGTAGGGCGCAGAAAGTTTTTAAGGGCTGGTATTGCGGGCATTTCCCTCGGGGTGCTGGGCGGATGCGTTGAGAAGGAAAAGGCGTTTGAGATCGCTAAAAAGCCGGTAGAGGGGGTTCCGAAGACAGAGCCGGAGCTATTTGTTCCAGAAAACGTCCCACCCGGACAGGGCGCGCTGACACGGATGCACGTTGAACTCGCACGCGCCATTAAAAAGCCGGCCGAAGAGCTGCGCTGGAAGATGGTGATAAATATCAACAGGTGTATCGGTTGTTACGCCTGTGAAGTGGCATGCATCTCAGAAAACGTATCGCCTCCCGGCGTAACCTTGCGCAAGGTCTTTGTGACGGAATACGGGACATTTCCTAACGTTAAGCGAACCTTCATGCCGTCCAACTGTATGCAGTGTAACAATCCGCCTTGTGTTGAGGCCGCACCGATGGGAGGGATGAGAAGGCGGTCCGATGGCATCGTTATGATTTATCCCAAGAAGTTTAAAAATAAGGAAGAGGTGGACGCAGTTATAAAGGCCTGCCCATATAAAAATGCGGTCTTTTATGATGACGGGTTGTACTTTACATCGGGTATTGGGAAGGAGGAAGGTGTCGTTAGTCCTCCCCAGCCATACGAAGCTGCGAATAACTATCAATACGTGTCCGTTAACGGGCGCAAAGAGCTTGTCGGACGGCCGAGAAAGTGCGACTTTTGCTATCACAGGCTGAGAAACGGGATGCTCCCGGCATGTGTCTCTACGTGCATAGGCGGGGCCATGTACTTTGGGGATGGGAATGACCCCGACAGCCTTGTCTCTGAACTGATGCGTACCAACCAGGTGGCCGAGATGAACGGCCCTCCAGGCGCCGAACCGCCTCTCAATACTGAGCCAAATGTGGTGTACATCGCATCGGAAGTGCCCGATGTGATGGCAGGTCTTAAATCGTGTATGTCTTGTCACAAGATAAGTTTGAAATGAAGAAGTCTCCTGGGAATAGTGTGAATAAATTAAACCGCCGAGAGTTTGTTAAAGCGGGGGCCCTGCTGGGTACCGGTGCGCTCCTTGCCTCTCAGGCGGCCTGGTCGAAGACGGCACATGCATGGTCGTGGTCGGAGGGGGCGGTTGAATACGCCCCGGCAAGGCCCGAGAACATTATCTATTCCACCTGTCTGCAGTGCCACACGGCATGTCCCATAAAGGCGAAGGTGGTAGACGGTGTGCTGGTCAAGATAGACGGCAACCCCTACTCACCCCAGTCGCTGCTGCCCCATATACCGTACAGCAACAGTCCCATTGCCGCTGCAAAAATAGATGGGTATATCTGCCCCAAGGGACAGGCCGGCATTCAGTCTCTTTACGACCCCTACAGGATACGCAAGGTGCTGAAACGTGCAGGGCGGCGCGGGGAGAATAAATGGGTTACCATAGATTTCGAGCAGGCCGTAGACGAAATAGTCAACGGCGGTAATCTTTTTAAACACGTAGAGGGTGAGGAAGAGAGGCACGTAACCGGACTAAAGGATATTTTGGTTTTGAGGGACAGTCAGGTCTCACTGTGGATGGCGTCTGACATCGAGAGGGTAGTGACGAAAGAAATGTCGGTCTATACGTATCAGACGAGATACCAGAAGCACCTGGACACCCTTATAGACCCCTATCACCCGGACCTCGGACCCAAGAACAACCAATTTGTGTTTATGGCGGGGCGCATCGAGCACGGGAGGATAGAGTTCAGCCAGAGATGGCTCCGCCAGGCCTTTGGCTCGGTGAACTGGTATGAACACACCACCATATGCGAGCAGTCCCACCACATAGCCTACAAGCAGATGACCGACAAATTTAAGGATGGGAAGTGGACAGACGGCAAGACCCACATGAAGCCGGACACGTTGAACAGTGAATTTATTATC
>MHZB01000112.1:17912-24826 GCA_001828605.1 Planctomycetes bacterium RIFCSPLOWO2_12_FULL_50_35
TTATCTACTTCGGCACCACTGGCGGTATCGAGGCCGGCTTCGGCCCCCCGCCCACTGCGAGCAAGATTACCGGTGGAGTCGTCTCCGGACGACTCAAGACAGTGGTGGTGGACCCGCGTTTTAGTAATGCGGCGGCATTTGCCTGGAAGTGGCTGCCCGTAAAACCAGGTGCTGATGGGGCGCTGGCGCTGGCCATGATTCGCTGGATAATTGAAAACGACAGGTACGATAAGAACTTCCTCCGCAGTGCCACTCGTAAGGCGGCGGTTGACAGCGGTGAGTCCTCATGGAGCACGGCGAGCCTGCTTGTTAAGATTGAGGATGGGCGTCCGACCTCATACCTGCGGGCCTCAGAAGTGGGCATCGGAGATAAAGACCAGTTCGTCGTGCTTTCTAGCGGTATTCCGACGGCCATAAATGTTGATTCAGACACGGTACCCATCTTCGGCGACCTGTTTGTAAATGGTGTGGCGGGAGGTGTCCCCGTCAAGACGGCGCTTCAGTTGTTGAAGGAGTCCGCATTCAGCAAGACCCTCGATGAATATGCCGAGATTACTCACATAAAAAAGGAAGATATTATTGACGTTGCGCGCGAGTTCACGTCCCACGGTAAGAAGGCTGCGGCGGAGTTCTACAGGGGCGCTGTTCAGCATACAAACGGATATTACAATGCGCAGGCGATTATAGCCCTGAACGTGCTGATTGGTAATATTGACTGGAAGGGCGGTCTCAGCAAGGGCGGTGGGCACTGGCACGAGGCCGGTGATAAGCCGAACCAACCCTTTCCGCTCAAAAGGGCGCTTCATCCGCTGGAGCTGCACCCATTCGGTCATAAACTGACTCGTGAAGGGTCTTCGTACGAGGAGTCCACACTCTTTAACGGGTATCCCGCAAGGCGGCCATGGTTTCCTTTAACGGACAATGTGTACCAGGAGATATTGCCTTCTGCCGTTACCCAGTATCCATACGGCATAAAGGCGCTCTGGATGCACATGGCCACCCCGGGTCTGTCCACGCCCGACGCCAACAGCCAGCTCGAGGCCCTGAAGAATCTGGAAAAGATACCGCTTCTTATAAGCACGGACATAGTAATAGGCGATTCCACGGTCTTTGCCGATTACGTCTTTCCTGACACCAGTATATGGGAGCGGTGGAGTATGCCCCACGTAACGCCCGAAGTCCAGACCAAGACAAGCAAAGTCCGCCAGCCCATTGTCGCCCCCATCCCGGAGACGGTTAAGGTGTTCGGCAACAAGATGCCTATCTGTATGGAGTCGGTGATGCTGAAGATTGCCGAGAAATTGGGCCTCTCAGGCTATGGTAAAAACGGATTTAAAGAGGGGCAGCCGTTTGAGCATTTTGAGGACTACTATCTCCGCATGGTTGCGAATATTGCATGGGGCGACAAGCACGATGATAAGGTGCCAAAGGCCGGCCCTGCCGACATGGAGCTGTTGATTAAGACACACCGACACCTCCAGGAGGGCGTGTTCAACTATGAACGCTGGCAGAAGGTGGTAGGGAGTGAGTACTGGGACATGGTCGTGTACGTGCTGTTGAGAGGGGGGAGGTTTGAGGGCTTTGATGGGGCGTATAGTGGAGACAAACTGGCCCATACCCTTTCCAGTCATATAAACCTCTACGTAGAACCTGTAGCGGCTGTCAGGAATTCTATGACCGGGCAGTATTTCTCCGGTGTACCTGTGCTTGTGCCCTGTACGGGGAGCACCGGTGAGGAGGTTAGAGACGATGAGTACCCGCTTACATTGATTACGTATAAGAGCATCCTGGGGGGGCAGTCAAGGACGCTGCCCAACAACTACTGGCTGAGCCAGATATGGCCTGAAAATCATGTGGAACTCAACCCGAAGGATGCGGAGGTGATTGGAGTAAAAGAGGGTGATGCGGTGCGCATCGTGTCCGCCACAAATCCCGACGGGGCCTGGTCAATAGGACGAGAGAAATATACGGAGGGCAAGGTCAAGCTGACCGAGGGGCTTAAGCCCGGCGTGGTCAACGTGAGCTGGCACTTCGGCCACTGGGCCTACGGGGCGTCAGATACGGTAATTGATGGAAAGGTCATAAAGGGCGACAAACGCCGTGCCGCCGGTCTTTGCCCGAACGCCGTTATGCGCCGTGACCCGCACCTGAAGGACGTCTGCCTCACCGACCCCATAGGCGGCAGCGCCGCATTCTTCAGCACCAGGGTCAGGCTTATCAAGGTGTGATAGTTGTCATCCTGAGTGAACCCCGTACCATTTCGGTACGGGGCGAAGCGAAGAAGCTCTGGTAGACAACGACCTTTACGGTCGTTGATGTTTCTTCAACACGCCGATAAAATAGTAATTATTCCACATTTTGGACAAAATGGCAGGGGCAATTCATGAATTGCCCCTACGACTGGGTATTACTTGTGGATTTCTGAGGTTGCTTTCCATCAACAAAAGTGTTATCTTAGTAAAATAAGCCCTTCAGAGGGCAGTATAAATGGACATAATTGCCACCAACAGGCAGGCCCACTTCAAGTATGCAATACTTGAGAAATACGAGGCCGGCCTTGTGCTGAAGGGCAGTGAGGTAAAGAGCTTAAGGAATAAGGACGCAAGCCTTAACGAGGCCTTTGCCCAGGTTCGGGACGATGAGTTCTATCTCTACGGCCTCCACATAGGGCCGTATAAACAGGCCCATCTGGGGGGCCACGAGCCTAAGCGCCCGCGCAAGCTCTTGCTCAAAAAGATTGAGATATCGAAGATCGTCAGCAAGGTAAGCGAGAAGGGCTGTACACTGGTGCCGCTTGCGCTGTATTTTAATAAACGCGGCATTGTCAAGGTGGAAATCGCCGTGGCCAGGGGTAGGCAGCTTCACGACAAGCGGGAGACCATCCGCAAGCGTGAGACGACGCGTGAGATTCAAAGGGCCATGAAGCGGTAAGCAGCGGCGGTGATTTTGGTATATAATGTTAGTAGGGGCAATCCGCCTGAGGCGGATGGTTGCCCTCGTTCTGGAGTAATAAATTTGGGGGGCGAATGGATTCGACCGTGCAACGGAGGTAAGAGGTAGCATGCTGAGGTTGTCAGGAGGCCTCATTAAACACCTGGCGCAAACACAAGTGCCGATTATAACATGGCAATGGCTGCCTAATTAAGTAGCCCGTCCTTTGGGCCCTGCCTGCGGGGCCTTTGGGACGACAACCAGCAGGCTGGCCCGGGCCTCTTTGCCTGAGGAGACCGGGCGAGAAACTATCGGGCTGGCCGACCTGGAACCCTGTCTAGCGGGGTCCGCGGGGAGGCGAGACAGTAAAAGATAGACTAAGCATGTAGAAGCCTTTACCAAAGGGCATCGGGACGCGGGTTCAATTCCCGCCGCCTCCACCATTTTGCAATAAATCTGCTGTTTGGACAAAAAAGGATTAGTTGACACCGTTCATAAAGCTTTCTAAGTTAATATTGCCATATAACTTATTAAGACCATGAAATCGCTTTTTCGGGGAGAACGGATGAGGGATTATTCCTACACGGTGATTTTTGAACCTCTGGAGGAAGGGGGCTATCAGGTAATTGTCCCAGCCATCCCGGAAATTATTACCTACGGTCGTACCTTGGGGGAGGCAAAAGAAATGGCCACAGATGCCATAAAGTGTCATCTTGAAGGATTAGTGAAGGATGGGGAATCTATTCCAAAAGATATTACCGCCGAGCCTGTTACTGAAAAGCTGCAAGTAAGCCTTGAGAAAGTGTGAAAAAAGACTTACCGGTCTTAAAGCCCAGGGAAGTGCTCAAGGCCCTTTTAAGGGCTGGTTTTTATATCCATCATCAAACCGGCTCTCATATTCAACTTAGACATTCCAGTAAAACCAAGCTCAGGGTTACCATCCCAAGACACGATAGATTTGATCTGCCCCGTCCGGTATTAAAAAGTATTCTCAGGCAAGCCGAACTTACGGTTGAGGAATTTTTAAAGCTTTTATAGTCTAAATGCCCGCCAATCTGACAAACAGCCGGTAGCATTTTGAGGTTGTCAGGAGGCCTACATGTAGAAGCCTTTACCAAAGGGCATCGGGACGCGGGTTCAATTCCCGCCGCCTCCACCATTTTCTCTCTCTGCGTATATCCACCTACCGCCGCCGCTAAGTCAACAGACAGAATTAGATTAGTATTGAAAAAGAAGAAAAAGTTACTATTATTTAAAGGAAAGTATTATTTCTTACAGGTGGTAGAAATATTATGAAAAAATTACAGAAAATCGAAGAAGAGCTGTCGTATGAGGTTGATTTTGAGGAGATACCTCCAGGAGATATAATTGCATATAATGAGCTCCGTTCAGCTGCTGACCTTTACAGAATGCATAAAGGAGGGATACTGGAGATTCAACCCGATTTTCAAAGAGAAATAGTGTGGAGAAATACAGACCAAACTCGTTTTGTCGATTCCCTTATAAAACAATTACCAATACCAAGCATGTGTTTCAGTTTGGATCATAAAACTCAGAAGTGGAGAGTTATTGATGGTCTGCAGCGGATGTATACCATAATTCGTTTTTTAGGTGAGGACGATTGGATATTGTCTAAAATATCAGATATAAATCAAAGTATTGCTGGGAAAAAAGTTTCTGAAATTAGAGCAAAACACGCCGATTTATATAGGCGCGTAGAAAACATTACTCTCCCGATAACTGTTTTACGATGCGATTATAACAAAGAAAACCACAATGAATATATGTTTATAATTTTCCACCGGCTGAATGCAGGTGGACTTAGACTTAACAACCAGGAAATAAGAAATGCAATATACCAGGGCCCATTTAACAACTTTTTAAAGGAGTGCAATGAAAATCCAGTATGGAAAAAGCTTGTGGGTGTAAAACGCGATATCAAGGACCGTTTCAGAAAAATAGAATTAATTCTAAGGTTTTTTGCATTTGTAGATGACTCTAAAACTTACAAGGGGAAATTAGCGTCTTTCCTCAACGCCTATATGTGCGAAAAGAGAGATAGAGAGTTAGAAATACAAGGAAAGGGAAAACTTTTTAAGGATACTGTGGAATTAATTTACGATAAAATCTCTGGCAAAAAAGCTCTTTCAGAAAGTAGTAATGCTGTTATAGAAACATTAATGTATGGCGTTGCCACAAATATCAAAACCCTCGAGGGAGAGAATGAGAAAATCGTCAAGGGATATTATGATAAACTGCTTCAAAGTGAACCATTTAAAGAAGAGAATATTCGTCAAGCTATCTACAAGAGAAAAAAGGTATCTGAACGATTGAGTATGGCGAAGACTATCTTCTCTGGGAAATAAGATGTGGTTAGTAAAACTTATATATTGAAAGAGCCTAACAAGTTGAACAAGCTATATAATAGAGCAATTAAGGATGGGGATCAGGATTTGCAGAAGTTTTATTCTAAGTTGGCCCTTCTAGAGCTGTGTGGGTGGATTGAAGAAAGCATGGATAATGTTGTGCAGGGCATTAAGAGAAGGTTAAAGGATGAGAAGAACAAAGAGTATGTAGACTCTATCATTAAACAGAATTACGGCTTTGGTTATGAAGGCAATTTTAGAAACATGCTTATAAAAGCAGTTGGAATCCATAAAGTAGAGCAAATAGAAAGAAAGATTGATGGTAGTAAGAAAGACCTGTTCAAAAGTTCTTTAGGTACCCTAAGAGAAATGAGGCATGACCACGCCCACAGCTATATCCATAGTGCAACTGTCAGACTTCATGCGCCTTCCGCAATTAGAAATCATTTTAATCCCGTTTATGATGGCTTAAAAAGTTTTGAAAAAGAATTACGAGGAATTTGATTTTATAATTCTCTAGTGTTACTGCAGGCATAAAACCTCTACGACATGCCCCATGTCTAAAGCCATGGGACACCCATCAGAAACCCACCGAAAGCCCCTAAAAGCCCATATAAAAGTCTCTTCCGGCAAATCTTTTTCATGGTCAATGTCTGCACTGGCTCTTATAATCCTCTGCAATATGTGTATATAGATACCTCTAAAGAGCCGACGGTTGTTTCTGATTTTCCCCTCCCTTGAGGGGAGGGGGAAGGGGGAGGGTGGTTATCGGACTTGTTAAGTTTACCGCGTGAGCGTTTCTCTTCACCCCCACCTTAGTCCTCCCCCCTCAAGGGGGAGGGGACACTGTATTATGATAAGTGGGTTTCATAGGGGGTCTTGCATATAATTCGGACAAAAGGTTTGTGGGAAGTTTTTCTTAGACTGTTTTGACGTTTTTTGGCAAGGAGAAAAGAGCTTATGGAGCTTAAGGGAAGTCAGACGGAGAAAAACCTGCTTAAGGCATTTGCCGGCGAGTCTCAGGCCAGAAATCGTTATTCTTATTTTGCCAAGAAGGCAAAGAAAGACGGGTTTGAGCAGATAGCGGCTGTCTTTGAAGGAACTGCCGAACATGAAAGGGCGCATGCAAAGCGGTTCTTCAAGTTTTTGAGGGGTGGCGAAGTGGAGATAACCGCCACTTTCCCGGCCGGTGTTATCGGAAGCACGGCGGAAAATCTAAAGGCTGCCGCTGGCGGCGAACACTTCGAATGGGAAAAATTGTACCCGTCATTTGCCAGGACGGCGAGAGACGAGGGCTTCGTCAGCGCCGCAGAGGCGTTTGAGGCGATTGTCGTGGCCGAGAGGCACCACGAGGGTAGGTATCTTTCCCTCCTTAAGCATGTTGAGGCCGGGACCGTCTTCAAGAGGAACGGCAAGGTGATATGGCACTGCAGGAAATGCGGATATACCTACGAGGGCACGGAGGCCCCGTCGGTATGTAAGGCGTGCGCCCATCCCCAGGCATATTTCGAGATCTTGTCAGAGAATTTCTAAAAGATGATAAGGAGAGACCTCTGAAAAAATCTGCATAACCATCATTATGAGGGAGTAAAATGGTAGACAACGAAATTTATTTCG
>MHZB01000113.1 GCA_001828605.1 Planctomycetes bacterium RIFCSPLOWO2_12_FULL_50_35
CCATACAGGTTACCCATTCTCATGAATAAACCTATAACATCATAGCCCTGCTCCTTTAACAAACAGGCGGTGACACTGCTGTCAACACCACCGCTCATGGCTACCACTGCCTTTTTTTTATTCATAACGTTACATATCCAAACCAACGTGATTTCAGTGCTTATAATTAAGGTGCTTCGAGTCTCAGCGGTACAGGCGTAAAGCACAGTGCAAATATGACAAGCATGGCCACGCCTAACAGTTTTCTCCTGACGTCGAGGCCGGTGAATTCGTCTAACGGTGCAGGATGGCGAAAGCCGAATACGATTAGCAGCATAGCGAACAATATCCATCCCGGATAATAAAACAGTGCGATACCGCAAAACGCAATGATTCCTATCTTATAGACAAGCTCGCTTTTTTTGCCGAAGAGGGCATAGATGATATGACCTCCGTCCAGCTGGCCTATAGGCAGGAGATTCAATGCGGTTACAAACAACCCCGCCCAGCCTGCAAATGCGACGGGGTGGAGGTATATATCAAGTCCCTCTGCCACGTCTCCAACCACCGCCTTTGCAAGCCAGGTAAAGAGAACGGGCTCGCCGAGTCCCAAATAATGAGTGTCCTCCGTAGTAGGCACTGCCCGAATCTCTGAAAGACTGAGGCCGATGATGACGGCGGGTATGGCAAAGAAAAGGCCGGCAAGGGGCCCGGCCGCCCCTATGTCAAACAGCGCCTTTTTGTCTGGGATATACCCCCTCATCTTAATAACCGCACCGAATGTGCCAAAGGGTGGAAATGGCACCGGGATGAAAAAAGGCGCCGTGGCCTCTACGCCGTATTTCTTGCACATAACAAAATGACCCATTTCATGGGACAATAATATTGTCATTATGGCCATCGAATAATACGGCCCGTTTATTAAACAAGTGGTGAACGCCGTACAAAAAAAGAGGACTATGTTGATTCTGTATTTTTGTAAAAGCTCCATGAAGGAATTTCCTTAAGATACGGAAGAAGAAAATCTTATGCGCTTTCGGATTTTAGCCTGCTGCGGAATTGTTGTCAAGCACAAACGGTTTGACAACCCTTTCCGCTAATCATATAATGCGCTTTTTAATCACTGGTTACATAAGGAGATATCCGTCACATGCCGTTTCCAAGTTCCCGTCCCAGGAGGCTCCGCAGGAACGAGACACTAAGGAGACTGGTCAGGGAGACTAACCTCAGCGTAAACGACTTAGTAATGCCCCTGTTCGTGCGGCCGGGTAAGGGCGAGAAGAGGGAAATTGCCTCTATGAAGGGTAACTACCAGATGTCTGTTGACGTATTGGCTAAAGAGGTGCGGGAGTTGGAAAAACGGGGCATACCCGGCGTGATACTCTTCGGCATACCGGATGGTAAGGACCCACAGGCTACAGGCGCCTATGCCGAGGACGGTATTGTGCAGAGGGCCACCGCAGCTATTAAGGAAAAGACAAGTAGCATCTTGGTGATTACGGATGTCTGCCTTTGTGAGTATACGGACCACGGTCACTGCGGCCACGTAGTCAAGGATAAACAAACAGGGCAATTTGACGTAGACAACGACGCCACACTGGAACTCCTTAAGAAGACCGCCCTTTCTCATGCCAAGGCAGGCGCCGACATAGTTGCACCCAGCGATATGATGGACGGGCGCGTGGGCGCGATAAGGCAGGTCCTCGACGAGGCTGGATTCCAGAACATCCCGATAATGTCGTATGCCGCCAAATATGCCTCAGTTTTTTACGGCCCGTTCCGAGATGCAGCCGAGTCTCCGCCAAAGTTTGGAGACAGACGCACCTACCAGATGGACCCGCCGAATGCCAGCGAGGCGCTCAGAGAGGCGGCCTTGGACATTGAGGAAGGGGCTGATATTGTGATGGTAAAGCCGGCACTCCCGTACCTCGATATAATCCGCATGGTGAAGGATAAATTTGGCTATCCCGTTGCAGCATATAGCGTCAGCGGTGAATTCTCCATGGTAAAGGCAGCCGCTCAACTGGGATGGCTGGACGAGAAGAAGACCGCACTCGAGGTCCTTACATCCATCAAGAGGGCAGGGGCGGACATAATCCTCACCTACTGGGCCAAAGACGCCGCCGAATGGCTCAAGTAAGGGCAGTAGTAAAGATATCTCGGATAAGAAATACGGTACTAGGCCTTCGTGTCTTGCCTCCAAGGGTTGGGCCAGGCCATTCCTCCCACGTAAAAAAACCCCAATGCACACATAAATAGAAACGGCCCAAAGTGAAATTGGGAATCGTTCCAGAGATATTCCACAAATCCAAAGGAGCAATAGAGTCCCAGTAGAATCTCGGTAAACGCCAGATTTGTGGGTAAGGCTGCATATTCCATTTTTTTAATGACCTTCTTACGTTCCTTAATACCATACTTAGGGGTCCTTACAAACTCCCCCCCTTTAGTAAAAGCACCCTCTATTACGGCCAATGTGTTACTTAAGGTGATACCGGCATATATAGCCAGCGTAGCAGGTATATATATGCAGCGCCACTGCCAGTCCTTATAGGCAATCTTTTGTGATACCAGGAATAAGAATGAAGGTGCGATCACTCCCGTTGCCAGCGCGATCTTGGCCAGTACCGACATGGCCGGCTGGTGGGACTGTAAGTGGACGTTGAGGGATAAGGGCACGGAGATAAAGGCGAGAACAAGCAAGAAAGGATATACCGCAAAATTAGTGAGATGAACAAAGGCCTCCAGCTTCTTTGCCATACTGCATTTTGACCTGAAGATATCTGGCAGGAGTTTCCTGGCGGTCTGGGTAGTACCCTTGGCCCAGCGGTATTGCTGGTTTTTAAAGGCATTGACGTCAATAGGTAATTCGGAGGCAGTGGTGACTTCGTAAAGGAATTTTGGCTTCCAGCCCCTTATCTGGGCCCGGTAGGCCAGGTCCAGGTCCTCTGTAAGAGTATCCGCATGCCAGCCGCCTGCGTCTATTATGGCCTCCTTCCTCCATACTCCGGCAGAACCGTTAAAGCCCATGTAGAGCCCGTTCCAGCACTTGGCACCCTGTTCTATCACAAACTGACCGTCATGGGCTATGCTCTCTACCCGTGTCAGGAAGGAATAATTTGCATTTGTATATGTCCAGCGGGTTTGAACAAAGGCCGTCTGTATATCTTCATAAAAAAATGGTATGGTCTTCTTAAGAAAATGCCTTTCGGGCAGGAAATCGGCATCAAAAATAGCAATAAATTCGCCTTCCGCCTGATGCAGACCCTCCTCAAGGGCCCCTGCCTTAAAGCCACGATGGTTATCCCTCGTAATGTGTTTAATGTTGTAATCTTCCCGGCGATATTTTTCTACAACACGCGCCACTATTTCACTTGTCTCATCCGTGGAGCCGTCGAGGACCTGTATCTCATGAAGCTCTTTAGGGTAATCCATACCCACAACAGCCTCCAGAAGCTGCTCCGCCACATATTTCTCATTATAGATGGGTAATTGAGTTGTGACTGCGGGAAGAGACGTTTCCAGAGTAGTTTCCCAAAACTTCTCCAGAAACCGGGCATTCTTCTCCTTCTCTTTGCGAAACCTTTTTAGGAATAGACAGGTGATGTAATACTTATTGAACCCGTAAAGGAGGATTAAGAAAATTGCGAGGCTATAAACGGTTCCTAAACCTAAGTGCATTGTGTGAGAGGTTCTCCATCGCCAGCCACCCCAAATAAAGCCCAAAAGTAAACCAGAACTACACACACTGTCAAGCCAAAAGCCGACAGTAAAAGCAGAGTCAATTTTCGACTATGAGGCAGCACCCCCTTGTCCCACCTTTGGCTCCGTACCGGCAATAAGCCTGCCAATATTCTCCTTGTGCCTTAAGATTATCAGAAGGGCAATGATAACCGATACGCCCATAAGATACCTGCCGTCACCAAAGGGGTCGGGGTGGAAATATACAAACAGGGCACAGAGGGCTATTGCCCCAAATATAGTACCCAGCGAGATATATCTGGTGACTGCTACTATTATGCACCACACCAGTATCGCACCTAAGATGGCCTTTGGTGCAAGTACCAGAAATACCCCCACACTGGTGGCCGCTGCCTTGCCGCCCTTGAAACGTAAATATATTGGAAAGACATGGCCAAGGACGGCGCCCGCCCCACATAGGATGACCAGTGGGTGTACGGGACTGAGGCCGAAATATTTTATGGCGAGATATGCCGGCAGAAACCCCTTGAGCGCATCCAGCAGAAACACAGGGACTCCATAGCGCCAGCCCATTACCCTGGCGACGTTGGTAGCGCCCACGTTGCCGCTGCCATGCTGCCTTATGTCAAGACCGCCAAATACCCTGGCTACTATATAGGCAAAAGGTATGCTGCCAATAAAATATGAAACTATCGGGCCTAGAATAAACGCAAGCTGTGTCTCACCTGTCATTGTTGTCCGGGCCGTTTGTCAAAACCATATATACTAAGACCCACCGTGCGAAGAAGTCCCCACCAGAGCCTGTGCGCCGCATAACTGCTGGTGTACCTTCTTGCTAAATCCTTCCAGTCATTCTTAAGTGTGTCCGGGCCCTCGTTAGCGATACTTGCCGTTGTGTATTCCCGGAGAAATCTAAGTCGATCTGTTTTAGCGATAAGTTTGAGGTCTGGCCTCCACCTATTGAATTTCTCAACCGACCTGTCCAGTCTCAGTATGTTGTCCATCCTCTGCCCCGTTGGAAGTCCCCTGTCGGCCTCATTTGTATTGAACTCAGATTTATCCAAATCTATTATATAAACCTTAGGAATGTCAGTCGGCTTGACCAGTATATTTTTAAGATGGAGGTCGGCGTGGTAGATCCCGGTATCGTGCATCTTTCTCACCGCCTTGGCAATATGTCCGATAAGCCGTCTTTTTTGCGGCAAAACCTCCTCGGCAGTATGCCCGGTGAGAAAGGCTATCAGGTCCTCTGCATCTGCGATTTCCATGGTAAATATGTCTGCCCTGCAAAGTGGACCGAAAAAGTTCTTAAACCGTAGCGCCACCACCTCTGCCGTATCGACACCTTGCTTGAGGGCCTTTTCCGTATTTACCAGTTCATTAAGTGGCCGATTGTGTCCCCAAAGTATGTCCCCCACCAGCTTCCCCCACAGGCCGCCGTGGCTGTAACGCCTGATTATAAGTCTTCTGTCCCTAAGGTCGCTTACCGGGATGGCAAGACATGCCCCGCGTCCGTAAAAGGCGCTTTTACCCTCTCTGACCTCGGCGGAGAATTCCATTACTATCTGCCACAATATAGGGTACTTATACCTCTCCTTCAAGAGGAATGTATCGCTCCCTTTCTGTGTGACAGAAAAGTGCTTTGGGACGTCTATGCCGCTGGACACAAGAGGGGATTTTACGCCCGTGAAATGGAATTGTCAAACACCTTAAGACACCGAAAGTGCGCGGAAAGAGGCCGCTGCCAAGGTCTGCGTATAGACAGTCTGTCTCAAGGCACATAGCTGTCCAAAGATTTAGCACACAAGATTAGAGAGTTATGGACAGGAATAAACCCTGTCCCTGAATCTCCTAACCAGTTTACTACACCATCCAAACGCCTTAGACTCACCTTGACACCCACCAGTGAGGGGGGTATAGTTACGTATTGATATAATCCAAGAAGATTCAATAAGATGCAGAGTTCCAAGAGAATACTTATCGTCCGCTTGAGTGCGGTTGGAGACGTTGCCCATGTCCTCCCTACGCTGAGATGCCTGCGTCAGCATTACCCTTACGCGCACATCGCCTGGCTGGTGGAAGACAGGGCGGCGGGACTGCTGGAGGGGCACCCGAACCTGGATGAGATTATTGTCTTTCCCAGAAGGAGTTGGCGCAATGGTGTTTTTGGACCGATAAGACTCTTCAATACCGCTTCAGAGGTCTTCAACTTCTTCCGCGAGATTCGCACCAAGGGATTTGAAGTAGCCATAGACTTTCAGGGCAATCTAAAGAGTGGCATTATGACCTTTTTTAGCGGTGCACCCTTACGAATCGGATTCGCAAGGGGATATTGTCGTGAATTCAACCATCTGTTCACCAATCGCCATGTAACCCCTCTAAAGGAAAGACAGCATCGTATCGAGAAAAACCTCTCTCTCTTGACGGCCCTTGGAATAGAGCCGGTCTATGAACGGGCCACCATTAACGTTTCCACCGAAGACAGGGACCTTATAACAAGGTCGCTGGCGGACCATATAAATAGCCCCGGATCTCTGGTGGTAATACACCCGGGGACCAGCCAATTCGGAGTATACAAGCGTTGGCCTGTCAAATCGTTTATAGAGCTGGGCAATATGCTGGTAAAAGAACTTGGGGCGCAAGTGATGGTAAGCTGGGGTCCTGGTGAGTTGAATATGGCGGAAGAGATTGTATCTGGTATTAAGGAGGGCGGCTGTCTTGCGCCAAAGACCGTTAACCTGACACAACTTGCCGGCATTATAGGGCAATCCGACCTATTTATAAGCGGAGACACGGGTCCCATGCACATAGCGTCCGTCCTGGGAGTGCCCCAGGTGGCCATCTTTGGTCCAAAAGACCCGGTAATATGCGGACCCTATAATGAACGTTCCATGGTAGTCAGGAAAGACGTTGAATGCAGCCCATGCACCAGACGCACCTGCAACAATCCTGTCTGCATAACCGCCATCACTCCGGAAGAGGTGTTTGCGGCTGCCAGGGAATTGCTGGCAAAGAAGGTAGAGATGAAGAACAATTGACAGTACACTTGATACGGTCTTTCAAACCCAGTTAACTCAGATAAACTGACCGTACCGCTTTTCCAGTAAAAAAAGACCCCTCTGAGAAAGTATCGCTCTATAAATTCTAAGCCGAGGTTCTGGAGATACAAATGTGTGGTGGAATTTGAACAGGATTATCCTGTTGAATAAGAGGTATTGTGTACACCCTGAGTACTGCCTTATCGCTTCCCGCTATCAGAAGGATTAATGGGTCAGAGACGCGGTCACAAAATCTACTGTGAGTACAAAAAGGAACCAAAGGTGCACGTTTTCAACCTTCTACAGGAGTTTTACTACTTTCACTGCTTAATTATGCGGGTCTCCTGCCCGCAGGCCCGTGCCTGGGCTAGGTTGACGGAAGATTTGCTACATACACCCTTGGTTCCCCTCACGTAAATCTCTCCTAAACTGTAAGAAGTATACCACATTTTCTTGGGAAAGCAAACGACCAGGGCTGCACACTTTGGATTGTTTTGAACACTAGGCACCGGGGACCTAAAAATGTACTCTACAAGGAGACCATGTGGACAAGAAAGGAGTTATCTGATGAGATTGTTTGTAATGCTTGTCTTTATTGTGCTGATGAGTGGACAGGTTTGGGCGGATAAGACGGAAGAGGCCATGAACCACCTCCATTCCGGCAATTCTTTCTTCAAGGAGGGCAAGTTTGACAAGGCAATACACGAATTAGAGGAGGCCGTAAGGCTGAAACCCGATTTTGCGATGGCGTACAGTCTGCTTGGGGCATGTTACGTAAGCATGGGGCAATACGACCTGGCAATACGGCATGTTGAGAAGGCAATAAAACTGCAACCCGAGGACGCAGGGTACCGCTACAACCTCGGTATCGTATACACCAAAAAAGGTCAGTACGACTTAGCAATAAGTCAGTTTGAAGAGGCCCTAAGGCTCGAACCCGATTTTGCAGACGCTCGCAAGGCATTGGATCAGCTTTATCAGTCGCAAGGACCTAAGGAAAAGAAAACAGGTAAATAGGTTGGTGCATTACCAAAATGGTGTGGCTGGAGATTAAATATGCCAAAACGAATTAAGAAGAGGTCCAGAAAGGCCGGTCTTCCTCCCGGTACTCTCGTGCATATAGGAGAGGAAAGGACAGGGGAAGTAAAGATTAAAATCATAAGTTACAGCGAGACTGAATTACAGGAAAAGGACGTAAAAACGGTTGAAGAATGTTTTGCCTTTAAAGACAAACCCGGTGTCACATGGATAGATGTAGCAGGCATTCATAAGGTAGAGGTCGTAGAAGCCATCGGCAATTATTTTGGATTGCACCCGCTTATACAAGAAGACATCCTGAACACGGACCAACGTCCCAAATTTGAGGACTTTGACGATTACATTTACATCGTTATGAAGATGCTTTCCTACAACGACAAGAATAATGAAGTGGACAGCGAACAGGTAAGTATGATCATAGGCACAAACTTTGTAATTTCTTTCCAAGAAAAAGAAGAGGATGTTTTTGGTCCGCTCAGGGAGCGGATTAGGAGCGGTAAGGGACGCACAAGAAAAATGGGCCCGGATTATCTTGCCTACTCTTTGTTAGACCTTCTAGTTGACAACTATTTCGTTCTCTTGGAAAAACTTGGAGAAAAGATAGAGTCCCTGGAACAAGAATTAGTAACCAATTCGACACCGAAGACCTTGCATACAATTCACAATTTGAAAAGGGAGATGCTATTTCTGCGCAAGTCCATTTGGCCACTAAGGGAGGTAATCGGCGGACTGGAGAGGGAAGAACTCCCCTTGATTAAGGATTCCACCAGAATATACCTTAAAGACGTCTACGACCATACCGTTCAAGTGATTGATACGGTAGAGACGTCCAGAGACATGCTTTCCGGGATGCTCGACATCTACCTTACAAGCATCAGCAATAGATTGAACGCCGTAATGAAGGTGTTAACCGTCATCGCCACCGTATTTATGCCGCTGACGTTCATCGCCGGCGTTTACGGAATGAATTTCAGGTATATGCCGGAACTCGAATGGCGTTGGGGCTATTTTGCCGTTTTGGCCGTTATGGTTACCATCGGGATTTCGATGTTCGCATATTTCAAGATAAAGAAATGGATATGAAAGACGTCCAATCGCGTTCCACATGGGGAGTCAAAGGTGAAGCCTTCCGTCTACAGGTCGTTCGCTAAAAAATTCTATTGTTTGTTTGAGATTATACCAGACCGTATGGACGGGTCTTTAGGCCCATCCACAGCGGAAACGACGAGACTCCCGAACTTATTTCTCACGACAGTTCTTATGAGGAGCTGAAAAAGTAGGAAAGGCATGAAAAAGTCGTTCATACTAACAGCGTTATTGTGTTTCCTGCTCCTCTCACCCACCGGGGCACAAGAACAGCCCTCACCGCCGGGAGGCCCGTCTCCGGAGGTCATTGAGGAGTTGAAAAAGGCAAAGGCAGAAATTGAAGAGGCAAGAAGGCAAACAGAGGCGGCAACAGCCAGTCTAAAGACATCCGTTCTAGAGCTCGAAACCAGACTTCAGAAGATTGAGGAAGAGTCCGTTCAGGCAATGGGCGCAAAAGAGGCACAGGCCGACACGATGATTAACGCCGTGGAGCTGGCACAGACAGCCCAGCTTGAAAGTGTCTCAAAAGAAGGCGTAAAGGTCCTGAGTGAAGAACTTCAAATCTTGAAAGACATAATACGTACTCAAGAAGAACTTCTGAAGACGAGGGAGGACAGGGTGGCCCTCCTGGAGCGGAAGATAGGGTTAGCGCAAGAAGTTGAGACCGCGTCTATCGAAAAGGCGGCAACCGCTCAAAAAGAAGTAGAAATCGCCGAGGCATACCTTCAGGCAGCCAACTCTAAATTGAAGGAAAAAGAGGCATCCTTGGAAAAGTCACAGAAAAAGTTTGCAGAAGTGCAAGAAAAAGTCGAACTGGGAAAGAGGGTGCTCGAAAAGGAATCTGAGACACTCGCAAAACTTCCTTTGCAAAAAGAAGAAACATCGCAACGTTTTGTCCGCAATCTTAAACTCCTGAATAAGAGGCGTCTGTCCAATCTGAGCGACGAGGCGGCCACGGCCGAGAAGGACGTTCAGTTGGCCCAGACAGAGCTGGAAAAGACGGAAGTGGACGTATCAAATGCACGGCATAAGGTGGCGTTGCTGCAGGAAAGGACATTGCTCCTTGAAGAAAGACTGAAAGCTGAACGGCTTAGAAAAATGGACGAAGAGGCGGAACTGGCCCGTAAGGCTGAAGAGGAAAGAAAGAGAAAGGCGGAGGAAGAGAAAGCCGCCATCCGGAGAGAAAGGGAAAAGGCCCTAAGAGAAGGAGAGGCGTTGGCTAAAAAACAGCAGGCGGTGGTATCTTCTGAACAAAAAAGGGTGCTGGAGCTGGAGTTCTCCCTCTTAGCACTTAGAGAGCAAATAGCCAAGAAAAAAGAGGCCCTTATCACTGAAGAAACAAGGGCCTCAGAGTATGCTACCGAGTTTAGGAAATTGGATAGGGAAGTACTCATAATATTGAGCGGAGATAACACTCCATCCGAAGTATCCTACGAATTGACTCAATTGCAGAAGGAAACGGAAAGATGGAAAAATAAACTGACCGCAATAAACAGTCTGGCAGAGGCGACCTATAAGGAGAAGGCACTCCTTACGGAACAACTCCAAGAGGCCCAGGCGGAATTAACGGCCCTACCCGGTGAAATACCGAAAGTTGTAAAGGAGGCTCAGACCTTTCAGGACAAGGCCATGGCTGACAAGCTGATGGCCCATGCAAATGAGAGGGTTAAACTACTTGAAGAAAACCTAAGACTTATAGACGAACTGACCTCAGAAATAGAGAAGGAGAGAAACATCATCCTTAATGATGGACTGGAACTCCTTGCAGATGCCGTGAAGAAACTCAACGAGATCAAGGTGTCCAATCTCTGGATAAGACGACAATGGACAGATAGCTGGTTAAACATGAAGAATGGTTTGACTAAGTTATCGCTTCCCGGAAGGACCTCAGACCTTATAACGACCGCAGAAAAGTCTGCTGAGGAAAAACAGCACCTGCCGCTCACCATAGCAGGTGT
>MHZB01000114.1 GCA_001828605.1 Planctomycetes bacterium RIFCSPLOWO2_12_FULL_50_35
CCTATGGCGGTGGCGGAACAATTGGCCTTAAATGTAGCAGGCATTTTCTAAAGACTCCTAAACTTCTCTCTTACCTCTTCCATCTTGCCGCACGTGAGCGGGCCTTCTCCGCACGGGCCTCTCACACAGGACGGGCCTGAGTTGCCAAATACTGAGGGGGCTATGCCCTTAACTATGCGCAGCATCTCCGTGGCCATATCCCTTATCTCCCATTGGGCGCGGTTACAGCACCTGACCCTGAAAAAATGAAGGAGTTCTCTGGCGTTCATGGTGATGACTAGCTTCGTCTCGGCGGCGTTTGGCAGGAGAAAACGTGCATCTTCATAGGTAGACTCGCCCTTATCACCCAATGCCTCCACCAACTCGTCGTACCATTTTTGAATCTCCGCCATCTTGGTCTCAAACCACTCTTTTTTCCCAGCCTCAATAACACTTGGAGGGATAATGAACTCGAAAGTCTCGCCAGTCTTTTTGGAGTGCTCGCCCACGTAACGCTGGCTCTGTTGTGAATAGGATGCCAGTCTGTGCCTCACCAGTTGATGCGTGCACGCGCGGGATATGCCTTCTACCCCGAAACTGAAGGATATATGTTCTATGGGAGACATATGCCCCATGGAAATAAGTTTTTGTACAAACTTTTGCTGGTCCTTTTTTTCAATGTTTTCCCTCAGTCCTTTGATGGTGGACGGGCTGTAACACAGCTTTGCGGCCTGTGCGACCAGCTTCTCCGGTTCGGGAGTGGATGCGAGCAGAATTACGTTGAGGCGGGTTTCTTTCTCGTGGGCTGTACGGGTTTTATAGGTTGAAGATAAGGTCATGAACCCTCCAGGTCCATTATCTTTTTCACCCTCCTGGCATGCCTCTCTCCCTCAAATGGCGTATCAAGCCATACCTGCACTATCTTCGATGCCATTGCACCTGGAGAAATCACGTCGGCGCCCAGACACAAGACGTTGGAATCGTTGTGCCTGCGGCTCATCTCTGCGCTGAAGACGTCGTGAACCACTACGGCCCGAACGCCCCTAACCTTGTTTGCGGCGAGCGACATGCCCAAACCTGTCCCACACACCAGAATGCCGCGGTCACATTCTTTGCTTACAACGGCCCTGGCTACCCTGAGGGCGTAGTCCGGATAATCCACCGATTCCGCAGCGTTGTTCGTGCCGTAGTCAACCACCGTATGTTCAGATAACATTCGGCACAACTTTTTTTTGAACTCATAACCTCTATGATCTGACGCAACTGCTACCTTCATTGACCCACCTCAATTCTTACATTAATACAGCTCATAATCTCCTCTTTTGATACGGCACCTTCACGGAGTACGGTACACGAATCTTGAGTAACCTTGACAACGGTAGAAGGCGCCTTTATCGTACTCGGGCCGCCGTCCAATATTATACCTATCCTGCCCCTGAAATATTCCAGGGCCTTTTGCGCATCCGTAGCGGGCGGTTTACCAGATATGTTGGCGCTGGTGGCGATTACAGGTACACCGGCCATCCTGATTAGGTCTTGAGCCACCTTGTGCCGCGGGAAACGTATGCCTATGTCATTCTTGCCCGGACTAGAGAATACAATAGTAAGCGGACCCGGCCAGAATTCCTCAGCCAAAATCCTTGCATAAAGGGGCATGCCTTCGATAAGGCCACGGATTTCTTCTATGCCTGAGATGATGCGCGCAAACTCTTTGTTGCGCGGTCTGCCCTTAACGTCATACAGTCTCATTACGGCATCGGTATCCTGGCCATTTGCGCCAAGGCCGTAAACAGTTTCCGTAGGAAAAGCAACCAGCTCACCCCTCCTCAATGCCTCTGCGGCAGCGTTAAGGTGGTTACGGTAATGAGTTGCGTCTTTCACATCAAGTAATTTAGTATCAATCTTAGTGCCCATGACAAAAAAATTATATCACCTTCTGGGGGCAATATCAATCTTTCTTGGAGCGGGCACTGCCGCGGTTGACGTATTAAAGTCTATGTGCTAGACTTGCCCCTGTGCATGCGCTTTACGTAAAGGCATGTTGCAAAACATGGTTATCCTATCCGTTGTAGAGATTAACATTAACCCCGCTATGTCAAAAACCTTCCTGCAAGGCTCTGAGGATGCCTGACACCTTTAATCCCCATTACAGTTGGCTGGAGACGTGGAAAGAAAACGACTCTCCCCCAATTGTCTTTTACAGCACCACCCCGAACCTTGTACCTGAGATAGAAAAGGTGGGTTTGGTGCCATTCTCTGAAGGAGAAAATTTCTTCATAGAAGGCGTCCACAAGGTCCTCGCCATCGCCAAAAGGGTTAAAGACAAGAGGAGCCTGGAATTTGCAGAGATACTCCTTGTGGAACATCCTGAAAGGCCAAGGGCGCTCCACCTCACATTTAACCATTACCTGGCCGTACAGCAGGCCAAGAAAAAGGCCCGCAGGAATAAGGCCCTTCTGTGGCTCTACGAACTCTTCTTTGAGCAATTGAAAAAGAATTTAGACCATAGGCCAGCAGAAACGGAAATCAAAGAATTAGCCGGCAATTACGAGAGGCTGAGCGCCGTCCAGTCCGCTAATCAGGGTGTCATAATCCACGTGGGCACCGACCTTAAGAAATTCGACAGACTCCCTGACATAATAGAGGACAAGAAGCGGCTGGACAGGGCAGTAAAGGGCAAACACCCCCTGTGTAAGATTTACGGGCCTACGGACAAGAAGTGGAAAAAATTGTCAAGAGAAGAGATTGAGGCCTGTATTGAGACGATGGTAAGGGGTGGAGAGAATTTCGAGGGCCTGGGGGCTGAGATAATCACATCCGAGATTATCCCGCCATCTGATATTGTTAAGATAGAGCCCGTCCAATTGTAGGAGGTTCACGCAGAACATCCTGGGCACAATGTGCTATCCTATATAGGGGCACGTTGTTCGCCTGTGGCGGATGCCACTACCGCTACGACACAAAAATCTTCCCGGGATTCATGATGTTCTTCGGGTCTATCAACCTCTTTATGGACTTCATCAGCTCCAGTTCCAGAGGCGGAATTTCCCACGGGAGGTACTTCGCCTTGGCCGTGCCGATTCCGTGTTCTCCCGTTATGGTACCGCCCAGCGCTATTATCTTCTCAAGGGTGCGGTCCAGCATCTCGTCCACCTTGGCCTGCTGCTCGTCGCCTTCTCCGTAGAGAAAGTTTATGTGCACGTTACCGTCGCCTATATGGCCAAAGCATGCGGTGGCTATCGAGTACTCCTTTGCCAGCGCATAGACGGCCTCGGTGACCTCCTTTATCTTGCTCCTCGGAACGCAGACGTCTTCGTTCAGCTTCTTCCCTGCCACCTTGAACAGCGCCGGCGATATAACCCTCCTCACCTGCCAGAGGGCGGTACGGTTTACCTCGTCCTCAGCGACTATAATATGGAAGGCTTTGTATTTCTTACATGCATCCTCTACGCGCAGGCGGTCTCTTCTTACTATCTTGTGGTCGCCGTCCACGTCTACCAGCAGCAGCGCCTTCGCCTCTGCAGGTATGTCAACACCCCCGTAGCCACGTACGGTATCTATGCAGATGCTGTCCACAAACTCAAGTGTCTTGGGGATTACGCCATGTTCCAGGATTATACCGTCGGCGGCGTCCACCGCATCGCCGGGGTACTTAAAATAGGCAAGCACTGTCTCGACCGTGGCCGGAAGGGGTATGAGCTTGACCGTTATCTTGGTAACGACGCCAAGAGTGCCCTCCGAGCCTACAAAGAGCCTTGTAAGGTCGTAACCGGCCACCGTTCTCCAGGTCTTTCTGCCCGTGTTTATGACACTTCCGCTTGGCAGAACCACCTCAAGCGAAAGCACGTAGTCGCGGGTCACACCGTACTTAATTCCGGCCATGCCCCCTGAGCACTCTGCTATGTTTCCGCCAAGAGTTGAAAATTCGGCGCTGCCCGGGTCGGGCGGATAGAACAGTTTATACTTTGCCACCTCATCCTGGAACCGCTTTGTTACCACGCCCGGCTCCACCGTGGCCATCAGGTCTTGCGTGTTTACCTCCAGGATGCGGTTCATCCTGGTCGTGTCCAACACAATACCGCCGTATAGGGGGATAGAGCCGCCGGAAAGACCCGAACGCGCCCCGCACGGGTAAACGGGGATATTGTTCTTGTCGGCCACCTTGACCACGGCCGACACCTCCTCTGTGGTTGATGCCTTTATAACAACGTCGGGCATGGCCCTCTGCCTGGTGGAGGTTGCGTCATAGGAGTAGCACACAAGCTCCTCTACGTTGGTGCGCACATACTCCTTGCCCACCGCTTTAACAAGTTCGTCCAGGACACCCTGGGCTAATTTCTGTCCTTTTGTCGAGGTATTTTTAAACATCTACAGCCCCATAAAAACCTGTCTCTTACATTCCCATCCCTAAAGTTTTGTAGGGGCACGGCATGCCGTGCCCCTACAAAATATCGCCCAGCACTCTATGCAAAAACTCATTATACATCCTACCACGGATGAAATAAAGACAACATGGCACAGTATTTTGTCTTCAGCCTTCCAAAAAAGAAAGGGATGTGCACAAGGCAAAAGCCCTCTACACATCCCATTTATATAAAAAGGAAGAAGAAGCCTGGGATCTTTAAGCGCCCAGGATTTTAGCAGCTTCTTCCTTATCGTAATCCATGACATACGGGATTCCGGTTACCTCCGAGGCCTCTCTGGTCAAGGCGAATATATCCTTGCGGCTGATTTGATCCAGCGAGATGCGCCGCGAGCCCGCCATAAGCTGCCTTAGCCCCATAGCAAGCCTATTGTAATAGGAATAAACGCCTAGACCCGCAGCGGGTACAGCCTTACCGTTTCCGCCGAACTCCTTCCTGGCGGTATGGTAATAGTAAAAAACCTCTTCGGTGGTCTTGCCGTACTCCTCCGAATTCTTCGGCTGTTTCCCCTCCTTTATAAGCTCGGCCTGAGTCTTTCCTACCATTGCAGCGCAGATAGTCGCCCTGGACATACCCACGGCCTTGATATACGGAGATAAGAGGGCAAAGGCCTTATAAATCTGATCTTCCATAGTGAGCCCGCCTGCAAGGACTATATCAGGCACGTACTTCTTTTTCTTCGTAAGTCTCTCACAGTACTGATAGAGGAGTGAGGCCAGGTACACGGTGGGTACGCCCCACTCGTTCATCATGCGCCATGGGCTCATACCCGTACCGCCGCCGGCGCCGTCTGCCGTCAGCACGTCTATCCCCGCCTCCGAACAGAACCTCAAAGCCCTCGCCAGGTCTGCGGGACGATAGGCGCCTGTCTTCAGGAAGATGTACTTTGCGCCAGCCTTCCTTAGTCCTTCCACGGTCTTCACAAAATCTTCGATGGACTTCTTCACATCATCAGATACGGTACCTATTCTGGTATGTCTCTCAAAGCCCTCGAATGAACCCTTCTTAAATGATTCTATAGCCACCGGGTCTTCCGGGTCCGGTATGACTATATAGCCGCGCTTCTTTAGGAGCTGGGCCTTTTCGAGATTTGTAATCTTTACCTCGCCGCCAATGGACTTGGCGCCCTGCCCCCATTTCAACTCGATGGCGTCCGCCCCCAGCTTATTCATTGCATACTCCAACACGCCAAGCCGGAGGTCTTCAGGATTGGCCTGGACGCAGAAGAAGCCGTAGCCATCCTTCCTCCACTCCTGGAAGATACGTATCCTTCTCTGCAACTCCGGGCAATTGGTAACCTTGCCGCTGGAGTTAAACGTTGACTCCGTATCCATACCGCACACGTTTTCGCCTATCACCACGCCCGTCCCACACATTGCGGCCCCGGAGCCGACACCCTCAAAGTGTTCTGCGGCAACATTGGTAGAGCCCAGCCCCGTCACCAATATCGGCAGCCTTATTTTTATACCCTTGTCCCTGCCAAGTCTTGTCTCAAGGTTGACGTTGGTAAACCTCTCGAACCTTGGGTCTGCAGGACCGGCTATTGTGCCGGTAATGTTGAAGTGGTGGAAATCAACGGGATAATCTTTCTGAGCCGCAGTGGTCATCTTGCCAAAAGGCACGGGGTATATGACCTCAGGCCCCCTAAACGAAGACTTTCCTACCTCGCAGTAACCAGGACAGCCGTCAAGGCATACCGTACACATACCGCTGGTAGGGGTAATGTCATTCGGCGTCCTGTTCCTCGTACCAGTGGCCAGTGCCCTGTTAGGTAAAGATATAGCCATACTTTGATCCCTCCTTGTTAATTATGAGCAGGTGAGGCAACTTCTGTATCTGATAGCTAAGTCATTGCATTTAGCACACTTGAAACCACGCTCATACCGACCGCAAATATCAACAGATTTCATAAAAAGTGTAGCTACACGTCTCTGCATAGTCAACTTAAAAATAATAATCAGGATACATCAAACCCATTCTATAGAAGGGAGGGGCAAGATAATGATAAAGACTATTCTTGCCTCTCCCGTAGACCTTCAAACAAATAGACCTAACTTAAGTACAACATGCCTTCTCGAGCCCATCCCACAGAACGGTCCTTATATCAAGTATCTTCTTGGCGCCGTCGGCGATCATCTTCTGGCTCGCATCGTCGGTAGCGTAAGGCATTATGGCATTCTGGATGTTTTTCCCATGCTCCACGTCTAACTCGATATGGGCCTCGAAGAAGAAGATGTCATCCTTAGTGAATTTGCCACTCTTCTTTAGGCCTTCCCATATCGGCCTGTAGAAGTACGGCACAACGGCCTCCGTCCCTGGTCCTAAAGCTCCCATGGATTCAAGGAAGTGGCCGTCCTTGCAGATGAAGAGATACTCGTCAATAAAGACCCTTGTGCAGGGCAGCGCATCGGCCTCTTCCAGCTTGGACATGTCAACGCCTGCGGCTCTTACAAACCGCCTGAAGAGGTTGGGGTGGCTGCTCTCATTCTCTTCGAGTCCTATCTCCTCCCAGAGGTTCTGGACGAGAGGCCTCCTGGCATTCTCATAAGGAGTATTGGCAACTACCGCTGCCAGGTACCTGGTGAACCATCTGGAAAAAAGATAATACTGTTCAGCAAATTTCTTTATGCCTGCAGGAGAGACCTTCCCCTCGCCAAACTTCCGCAGGAAGGGGTGTCCCTTTACGGCTATATGGTTTTGGCACTTTGCATTAAGCTCATCAAAAAACTTTTCAGCTGATTTAGCCATTAAATCACTACCTCCTTATATTCGGTTAATCCATTAATTAAATCAGAGAATTACTGCCACAAAAAACCTATAGAATAACAGACAGCTTGCTCTTTACAGGTCGTTGTCCTAATGCCCAGAGCTGCGTCCTTCCCCGGTATCAAGAGAAGACTCTCCGACACCTTCATCATTTCTCCTTTCAAAAAAGTCAGAATCTATCTACAACAAACTCTCTCTAGGCCATTCCACAGGACAGTTCGTGCGCTGAGGGCGGCCATGGCGCCCTGTTTTATCAATTTCTGGTTCTGTTCCTTTTCAGCGTATTCGAGGAGGGCTTCTTTGATGTTCGCACTGTGTTCAACATCCAGAGTCATGTGGAGGGGGAAAAACTCTATGTCATCCTCCTTTAGAGAGGGTTCTTTTTTAAGACCTTCATAAATAGGTCGGTAGATATAGGGGACTATTGATTCCGTCCCGGGTCCCATGGCGCCCAGCGCCTCTATGAAATGCCCATTCCTGCACGTGAAGAGATACTCGTGTATGAAGAGGCGGGTCTCGGGCAGTGGTTCGGTCTCTTCGACCTCATTGGGATCCAGGCGCAGGGCGTCCATAAATCTCCGGAAGATGGCAGGATGGGTATTAGCAGGGTCTTCCTCACCGTACTCCTGGTAAAGATTCTTTATGAGAAAGGCCCGCGGGCGTTCATCCGGAATGTTTGCGATTATTGCCGCAACGTACCGCCCGAACCATCTTGAATACAGGTAATACTGCCTCGCAAAAATCCTTATCCTGTCCAAGGAAAGTTTGCCCTGTCTGAACTTTTCAAGAAAGGGATGGTGCAAGGCTGGATGCGCCCTTATTTCCTCTTCCAGCTCCTCAAAGTAATCTTGGGCACTCGTTGACATTACTTGTAGCATGCCCCTACAACATGCTATTATCGTGCCAAATTATTGGTGTAGTAGTAAGTAGTGGTAAGTAGCGTTATAAACAACTCTTAACAACGATTAACGGACGGAGAGGGGTACGGTATTAAGGCAGGAACAACAGAAAATTTTTCGGTTTACGATGCTTCATCTGGAGTTTTGCAGAAAATGTTGCGGAATTAATCCCTCCCCTCCCATTCCTTCACTTTATACTCTATCTTACGTGTGGAAACTCCAAGCAGCTTGGCCGCATCCGTCTTATTACCGCCGGTTAACTCCAAAGTCTTCATAATTACCTCTTTTTCCACGTCCTTCAATGAAGTGCCGATGCGCACCTGCAGGGACGGCGTGATTGAATCGTTTCGTGGGGCGAGGTTGGGAGGCAGGTGTTCCGGTTCGATAACGTCCTTTTTAGACAGGACAACTGCCCTCTCAATCGTATTTTCCAGCTCACGTACGTTGCCAGGCCAGTTGTAATCTTTCAACAGTTTCATTGCCTCAGGCGAAACACCCTTAATGTCCTTATTGTTCTTTTGCACATAGCGGATTACAAAGTAGTCAACCAGCAACGGTATATCAGCCTTTCTCTCTCTCAAAGGCGGTATGTTTATATTTATTACGTTTATCCTGTAATAGAGGTCTTCTCTGAACCTCCCTTCGGAGACCTCTTTAAGCAAGTCCTTGTTGGTTGCGGCTACAAGCCTGACGTCCACCTCTTTTGTGGCCTCTCCCCCAACCCTCTCAAACTGACACGTCTCTACTACACGCAGTAGTTTCACCTGCACCTGGAGGCTCATTTCCGATATCTCGTCAAGAAAGAGTGTACCCTGATGTGCAAGCTCGAACCTTCCCTTACGGGTATACAGCGCACCGGTGAATGAACCCTTATCATGCCCAAAAAGCTCGCTTTCAAGCACGCCTTCTGCAAGCGCCGCACAGTGCAACACTACAAACGGCCCATTCTTTCGTTTGCTGGACTGATGAATGGCCTGCGCCACCATTTCCTTGCCAACGCCGGTTTCTCCGTAAATAAGCACCGTAGCGGTAGAGGGCGCCACGTCGCGGATTGTCTCAAATATCTTGTGCATCTCCGGGGTGCTGCCCACAAACTCCGGAAAGGGCTGCTTCTTTTCCAGGCGCGTCCTCAACGCCTCGTTATCCTTAAGAAGCTGCTGCCTTTCCCGCAGATTCTTCAGCGTCCTCTTCAATGCGCCAATGTCCAAGGGCTTGGTTAGATATTCCTCGGCACCCTTCTTTATTGCGGCAACTGCGTTCTCCACGGAGCTGTAGGCGGTCATCACCACTACGGGTATGTCGCTGTCCTTCTTCCTGATTTCTTCAATAAGGGAAAGGGCCCCGAGTCCGGGGAGTTTCATGTCGGCAAGGACGATGTCGTAATGCCGAGTGTCCATAAGGGCCAGGGCCTCGTAGGCGGAGATGGCCCCACTGGTCTCGTAGCCCTCGTGCTGCAATAGCGTCAAAAGACCGCTTAAAGAATTCTTATCATCCTCCACCACCAGTATCTTTGGTCGAGTCATTTAGCAGGATTTCTCCAGGGGCAACTCTATAATAAATTCCGCACCTTTATCAGAGGACGTGCAAGAGAGAGAGCCCCCGTGCGCCTGAATTATATTTTGTGAAAGAGGCAGGCCTATACCGGTCCCGTCTCTCTTTGTGGTATAAAACAGCTCAAATATATTGTCCTTCATGTCTTCCGGGATGCCACACCCTGTGTCCCTGCTTATTATCTTAACCGCATCGCCGTCTCTGAGGGCGCTGAGCGTCAGCGTACCGCCATCCGGCATTGCCTCGAAGGCGTTTACGACTATGTTAAGGAGGGCCTGCTTAAGCTTTTCTCCATCCGCCGTGACACGCGGAAGGTCTTTCTCAATCTCAAGTTTAATGCCGACCCCGTTGAGACCAGCCTGCGGCGCCACCAACTTTACCAGGTCTTCCAGCAGGGCTCCTACCGCCTCACTCTTAAGTACTAGGCGGCTGGACCTGGAGAATTTAAGGCAGTTGTCCACCAAGACGCTGAGCCGTATCACCTCTTCCTTTACCTTGGCGGTTATTTCGGGTACGTGGCTTTTGGTGAACTCCCTGTGCGCGGAAATCTCTTGCTCAATAAGCTGCATTTGTATCTGGATAGCGTTCAGCGGGTTCTTCACTTCGTGGGCCAGTTCTGCAGCGAGTTGACCCAGGGTGGCAAGGGTCTTGGTGCGCAACAGCTCTTCAGAATATCTCTTCTTCTCGCTTATGTCCTGGAAGGTGGATACGATGTATTCTGCGTTCCCTTCCGAGTCCTTTATGGGGAAAACCGTAACCTCTACCCAGCACTCTCTGCCGTTATCCTTGTTTATCAACAGCTCCCTGGCAATCCTCGGCACCTCTCCGTTGATAACCCTTATGCCGGGACACACGTCCTCGGGGATACTTTTGCCGCCGGCAGTGCGACATCCAAATACCAGGTCGCATCTCTTCCCCCTGATATCCTTCCATCTCCAACCAGTAATCTCTTCAAAGGATGGGTTAACGGCAATAATCCGCCTGTTCCGGTCCTGAACCATCAGGCCAACCCCTGCATTCCGCCATACTTCTTTAAGCAGATCGCTATTCCAACCGTCAGCCATATATACCCCTTATTTAGCGTTTTATTATACGCTATAGCTTGAGGGACTTGCAATAGTGGAACACGGCGCGTGGGATGTATGCTAAGGACGGTGCTTAAGAAACGTCAAAATTCAGTCTTTGTAGCGTCTGGTCTCCGCACCAGACGCTTTTGTTAGTCCGATACGGAGATCGGACGCTACAGGCTCCTCACGGAGGGAGGCGGTGGAGAGGGAGATTGCCGTAACGGATGAGAAGATTGACTACCTTGTGTATTAATTATACGGGATAACGGACAAGGAGGGGAAGATAATAGAAGGTGGCTGATTTTGTCACTGCGAGGGGCGAAGCCCCGAAGCAATCTCAACCCTTTTCTGTCATTGCAAGGAGCGAAAAGCTACGAAGCAATCTTGTTTCTGAGATTGCCGCACTTCGCCTGCAATGACGTGGCGAGGGAGGTTACTTCACTTTGCCAGCAATGCCGGTCTATCTTTGATTTTTCAGAGGTCCCATGCCGTTAACTGGAGCAATCCCCCGGAAACTCACTTATATCACTCCATTACCTCGAAGCCGAAGGTATAGACCTTGACCTGTCCATTTATCTCCAAAGGCAGAGACAACTGCATCCTTGACCCCGCCGCGTATTTAAAGGGATATATGGGAATCTCCTGGAATCCGGATGGGAAAGGCTTGAAATAGTCACTATACGATGACCCTGCGGGAACTACGATAGGGTCTATATGGGGATGTGTTGTAGTTGCTTGGGCCGTTTTAGTAGGCACCGTATCCCGGTCCTCTTTACTGTTGATTACCCAGTGTGTAGCACCCTCCGGGTCTCTAAAGATGGTCTCGTCCCAAATTATAGCAACAGGCCCCTGCGTCTTATTCCACAAGGTGAAGTCTATCTTTTCCCGCAAGACAGTAAAACGTACCTGGATGTTGTCGTCGCTGAATACAAGCCCATCACTAGGCGCGGGTTTAGTAAGCTTTACGGTGTGCTCACTCGGTGCCTTCTCGATTCCTTCACAGCCTATTATTGTGAGGGATAAGAGTAGAAGCGTAAAAGAAAGGTGTATATTCCTTAACATTATTTATCGCCTTTTTCGTATATCCGCTAGCCCTGCCACCTCTTAGCACAGAGGATACCAGATATGCGCATAAAAGCAAGCAAATTTCGATACCCTGCACAGAATCAAAGAAGGTATTTCGCAGGCACTGCCGCGACCGCAAAACCCTTAGAGGTATGGTTCTATTCGGTCTATGGCGCTTTGGATCCGGTAACGGTGACGGCGGCCTCCGCCATGTCCACAATAGGAATCGTGGGGGCCTTGTCGCCCAAGAGTTCCACGGCCAGCCACTGAGGGGCGCTCCGATAGTGAAGCACGGTCTTTACCTGCAATGGCATCTTCGCGTCACTGGGGACCAGGAAGGCATATTTCTCAACCATCTGCCCCCTTGGAGGAATTCGATGGTCAGAAATGATGTGGTCGGCTTCCCATACCTTGTAGGTAGGTTTGCCGTCTTTATCACCGAAGACGGTGTGATATACGACTGCATCCCCATCAAGATGGCCCTTATCATCCAAATAGCCTGAGTGATAAACCTGCTTTCCGCCGGCGTCCGTCGCCTCCACTTCCAACCATGCCTGCCGCACTTCGGTAAGACCTGTAGGTATATAGTGACCGGCTCCGATGTTGTCTACTATTACACGAAACCTCAGCAGCTCTCCGGGTTCTGTAGATGAAGTGGCCAGAATCTCTACCTTGGCGGCGTTCTTGAGCCTGTCTTCCGCCATCTTCTGCCTTTCCGGCTCCTGAAGTGACGGACCGAGGACAAGGCTTGTTCCACCAATGTAATAATGCGTCCATATGTGAGGTCTCTCTACGCCGCCAACCTGTTTCGGCGCGGCAAAGCCCGGATTATCAGGCCTCTCGGTGGAACCGGTGGACGGCACACCCGGTCTCTGCCGCATATGGCAGTCCTGACAGTGCACCGTGGTGGCAGGGTCGCCGGTGTTATAAGGCCCCATATGCCATTCCGTATAAGTCTGCTCCACCGCCAGCCGACTGCCCGCATGGGATACGTCATGGCAGGAGCCGCAGAATTCCGAACGTGTATGCAACTCAGAATACTCGGTATTATGATTGATCTTGGGACTGTCTTTAAATGGGCCCCGCTTGGTACCGAAGTCCATCTTTGCGGCGTCACCGGGGTCCACAATGAAAGGTGCGTTACCTATGCCCGCGGTGGCCTTAATGGAATGACAGAAGTCGCAGAATACGTTTTGCTTACTGGCCTCGCTTGGCATCGGCGGTTGCGTAGTTGTCCATTCCCCTGCAGTGAAACTAACAGGACTGTGACAGCGGACGCAAGAGTCCATCACCTCGATCTGCTCCCCCTTGGCCTCCTGACGGCCTTTTTGGTACAGGGCCTGAAACAGGGGGTCTGACCATGCGTATGCATGGGTTGAGCCTCTCCACTGCTGAAAGATATCCGTATGACACGCACCGCATATCATCGGCGGAAAGAACCTGCTCTCCGGCATCTCCCCGCGACCAGTGATAGGCGCTTCAATAAGATTGGCGGGCCGGTCCCTCCGGGGCAGCTGCCAGCTGGGCGCCCATTCCTGCGCCCATAGTTCCACTGCAAGACCCATCAAGGCAAAAGCCGCCGCCACACAGCAGAAAACCGTTCCACTCCCTATCTTAAACAGATTTCCAGAACCTTTCATAATCTGTCGTCCCTTTTCATATCTCCATTCAAACTTTTTAAACAATGTAAACCAACGCTTTTCCATATCCCGGAATCCCTCTATTATTAAATCAATCCATAAAAATTGCAACTATTTAAAACTAATGCACGGCCTTAATCCCTGTAATTTTTGTTTGAAATTCCGGAATAAAATATTAGATACTGTACATATCCTTTCTGAACATGATTGGTCTTAAGGTAATATCACTTGAATATGAATGATTCCATGGAAACAATAGAGGCGAAAACCATCCTCTACAGGCCCAAATTCTACTACGGGCAGGAAGGCCGAAACGGGACCTTTTTACTTATAGACCCGGAGGGACCGAACTGGATAGGAGCCGACGCGCGCGGGATGGAGATACTGAGCCTCTTCGACGGATCTAATACCTTTGGTGACGTGGTAAGATGCTATTCCACAAGACATAATAGTATAGACCTGTCAGAGGCCTGGCTGCACGTTCATACCTTCACAAAAGATGCCCTGAGGCACGGGTTTCTGTCTACCTCTCCCTTTAACAGGGAGCCGTATAAGGGCAGAAATGCACATTTAAAACTAGACAAATTAAATGCGCTGTGGATTCATACCAACAATTCGTGCAACCTTTCGTGTGCGCATTGTCTGGTAGATTCGGCACCATCCGGAGAGAAGGGTCTCCCAGCCGAAAAGATACTGCATACCATAGACGAGGCCCGTAACCTCGGCGTCAGGCAGTTCTACTTCACCGGAGGCGAACCCCTCCTCAGACAGGACTTCTTTGAACTTACTGAACATGCCCTAGCGGACGAAGACGCAAGGCTTATCATACTCACAAACGGAACACTGCTCGACAACCACAGACTACAAAGGCTTCAGAAACTCCCGGCCTCAAGACTCCATCTGCAAATCAGCCTTGACGGCTCATGTCCGGAGACGAACGACCCCATAAGGGGCAGCGGCAGTTTTCCCAAGATAGTCGCGGGTATTAAGAAGTCGGTAAAGGCGGGTCTCAATACTACAGTCTCCACGGTGGTCACATCGCAGAACGTTGACGACATCCCACAGATAACAAAACTGCTGCCCTCGTTAGGGGTTCGCAGCCATCACCTCCTCTTTTTACACCACAGGGGCAGGGCACTGAAGGATGGAAGATTTTGCCAGCCGGTACCTATCCCAAAGCTAATCGAATCCATAAAGGATGCAGAAAAGATCGGCCTTGATACTGGGATTACCGTTGACAATCTCTCTTTTATCCGCGTGCGCGTGGATTCGCCGAAATTTACACGCTACGACCTGAGCAACGCCTGCTGGGACAGCCTATGCCTGTACTCAAATGGTGAGGTCTATCCATCGGCGGCGCTGGCCGGACTGCATGGACTAACTTGCGGGAAT
>MHZB01000115.1 GCA_001828605.1 Planctomycetes bacterium RIFCSPLOWO2_12_FULL_50_35
GCCCCTACTGTGATTCTTCGCTTCGCTCAAAATGGCAACACGGGGTTTTCATTAAAAACTTCCTATAAAAAGCTTAAGGTTTTTTGTTACTTCAGAGACACATGACAGATCGAATTGTAAGAACCGAAGGTATCTAATCACCGCATCTTAAGGAGACATATAAGCCCAAAAATATTATAACCGAAAGGAAAGACATTCACCACAGGAAACCTCCATCGGGTTCTTTCTATTTCTCGTGTCCCGGTATCTTTATATTATATTTTTTTAGGTAATTATCCCTTGACAACAAGTAAGTCTTGTGATATACTTTTGTCATTATGAAATACACAATTAAAGATTTCAAGCGGGATTTTCCAAATGACGATGTTTGTTTAGATTACATTTTCGGGCAACGTTACGGGAAGGACTCCGTCTGCCCTAAGTGCGGTAAGACAGGTTTCTACCGTGTATCAGACCGCAAATGCTACGCTTGTGCGTGGTGCGGTCACCAGATACACCCTCTTGCTAATACGATATTCCATAAGTCCTCCACTAAATTAACGGACTGGTTCTTCGCTATCTTCCTTATGAGCCAGTCTAAAAACGGTGTATCTGCTAAAGAGATTGAACGGCATCTTGGAGTTACTTACAAAACTGCGTGGAGAATACAGAAGCAAATACGCAGTCTTATGACACAAGATAATCCTATGCTTGGTGGTACAGTTGAAGTAGATGAAACTTATGTGGGCGGAAAACGAAGGGGAACACGTGGGCGTGGTGCAGAAGGAAAGACACCTGTTATTGGTATGGCTGAACGTAAGGGTGGAATAAAGGCGCAAGCGGTAAGGAATATGAAATCATCAATCGTAATACCTATCATGCGTAGGAACGTGCAAGTCGGTACTCACATTATGACAGATGATTTCTCAACCTATAGCAGGGTAAAGGAGCACGGATTCAAGCATGGAGTAATAAATCATAGTGCAAAAGAATATGTACGGGGAGATATTCACACAAATACAATCGAGGGCTTTTGGTCACAAATGAAGCGGTCTATTGATGGGACTTATCATTCGGTGAGTCCGAAGTATTTGCAGACTTACGTTGATGAGTTTGCTTACCGTTATAATCACCGTGCTTCTTCCGTTCCTGTTTTTCATCTACTTTTGGAGCGATTGGTTGTATAGCACGGTGTAACAAATCAGTAAAGCGTTTCTTATCAGTATAACTCTTATCCATAGTTTTCTATAAGCTTCGAAGCCGATAATTAAGAATCTATATACCTTAAGATACCTTAAGTTACTGGAATCTTCAAACTGTCCAATTCTCTTGGTACAGTTCTAAGTGCACGTTCATAGCCGTGGATTCGGTTTTTGGAATCAGTTCTTTTGTTAAAAGCTATTAATATTAAGGTAGTAGCAGTAATTGAAACTAAACGCTTATCCGCAGAAATATAACCCGCTTCTACTTCCACCATACCGGCAGTACCATACTCCTTAATTAACGCATGTACATCTTTTAATTGAAAACCAATCGGTTTTTCATCTTCTATTGCGACATATAATGTCAAATACTCGTCAATTCTTTTCCCCCTTGTGGCGATGTGATCTGTAGTCTTAAATTGAATACAGTCTCCCGCCTCGTTATACCAAATTTGGATGTCGCCATGCTTAGAGCCATAATCACTTCTTTGTAACTCCTGCCTTAAATGTGTTATGAAGGTTTCTTCCATATCAATTCTCCGAAACGGTTTTTAAAATCTTCTGGACTCAATGAATCTTCTATATCAGCTTTCTCTGGACGAAACTCATATAAGCTCTTTCTCTCATTTAAAAATACCAAATAAACAAAGCCCGGAGGGAACGGAACATTACTATTACTCTCTCCTACAAACCAGTATTTAGGTTTGCCTGCAAAACACAACATATTACTACTATTGCTGAAAGGTCTATTGAGGCCAGAAAATATCCGATTGGGGTTTCGTAATACTTCATATGCTGTTTGAAGATTCCTAAAACTATGTGGCCAGTGCTTTACAAGCCACTCCCAATAATTAGGCTCTATTCGTATTTCTATTTCACTATCATCAAGAGGCCATCTGATTTTGAATGTATGAGCATTTGCCAAAGCTAATCGCAATCTGTGTTATATTTGCTGGAGCGAATGCTAAATAATATGGATGGATTTTTGGTAATTCCCGCTTAATATCACACCCTCGGTCTGTGATACCAATATGGTATATGATATACAATGTCAGGAGTATATACATACACACCTTAACTTGTCAAGCAAGAATAAAATCTTGCCTGCTGTGTCCTTCTCTAAGAGATTCTCATAGGCATATTTAGATGGAATATAAGTTTTTACCATGCTACTTGTTGTCATGGTACAATCACCTTTTTTTATTCTGTGCCATAGGCTTCTTTCGGTGATGCCCAAGAGCTTGGCGGCCTTGGCCTGAACGCCTCCGGTCTGTCTGAGGGCGTCAAGGATTAGTTTCTTCTCCTCGGAGGCAAGGGCTTCGTCTAACGATCCTTTACTTACAAACTCGGGCTTTTCGCTGCTGGAGGTTATGTAAATGGGTAGACACTCCTTGGTAATTAAGTCCCCGCTGGCTATTACGGCGGCCCGCTCGATGCAGTTCTCCAATTCCCTTACGTTTCCCGGCCAATTATATTCTATAAGCATGTCTAATGCGTCGCTGGACACACTGCGCATGTGTTTCTTTACCCTTTCGCGGGCTTCTTTTAGGAAATGCTCCACCAGAGGGGGTATGTCCTCCTTTCTCTCCCTTAGCGGAGGGAGATAGATAGGCACTACGTTTAGTCTAAAGTATAGGTCCTCTCGAAATTTTTCCTCCTCTACTGCCTTTTGCAGGTCCTTGTTTGTGGCGGTAATTATCCTTACGTCTACCCGCACGGTCTTCGTTCCTCCAACCCGCTCAAACTCCCTTTCTTGCAGTACACGCAGTATCTTTGCCTGGGTGGCAAGGGTCATGTCGCCTATTTCGTCCAGGAATATGGTGCCGCCGTTGGCCAACTCGAACTTTCCTATTTTTTGAGATACCGCACCGGTGAAGGAGCCCTTTTCGTGTCCGAATAGTTCGCTTTCGAGGAGACCCTCGGGTATGGCCACACAGTTGAGTTTCACAAACGACTTCTCACGCCTCCCGCTGTGGGCGTGGAGGGCCTGCGCTATAAGCTCCTTCCCTGTACCGCTCTCCCCGTATATGATGACGGACGAGTCGGTTTCGGCAACCTTGTCCACCATGGCAAAGACCTCTTGCATGCAGCCGCTGGAGCCAACGATGTTTTCAAATTTGTACTTTTTCTTTATCTTATCTTCCAGGCGGGAGACTTCGATCAGGAGTCTCCTCTTTTCTAAGGCCCTTTTAAGAATTATGATGAATTCGTCCAGTTTGATTGGCTTTGTTAAGAAGTCGTAAGCGCCTTCCTGCACCGCCCTTACGGCTAGGTCTTTGCTCCCGTAGGCGGTCATAACAATTATGGGTGCGCGGGGTTCCAGCTCGTGGATTTTTCTAATAGCGTCTATACCGCTCATTCCCGGAAGCCTTACATCGAGTAAAATGAGGCTGAATGCGTCCTGTTTTATCTTTGATATGGCCGCCTCTGCGCTTGTGGCGGAGTCAACCTGATAGCCCTTTTTGGTCAGGGCCTCTCCAAGGAAGAACTGTATCCCCTGATCGTCGTCAACTACAAGTATCTTGTCTGTCATATCTTGATAATGGCCTATGTGAAAGTGGGTAATTCGACCTCAAAAGTTGTGCCCGTGTCTTTGTGGCTCTCCACCCTTACCTTACCGCCGTGTGAGGATATGATGCGGTGGGTTATGGGCAGCCCAAGGCCCGTACCCTCTGGCTTGGTGGTAAAGAACGGCAGAAATATCTTTTCTATGTCTTCCGGTGGTATAAACGAACCGGTATTGAAGAAACGAATTACAAGTCTTGTTGGCCGCGCGGCATTTGTGGCGGGACGTTGGTTACCATTCTCCAGGGTACTGGTTACCCGAACGTTTCCACCATCTGGTGTTGCTTCAATTGCATTAACAAGGAAGTTCTCGAAGGCCTGGGTCAGCTTCGCCGGTCTTGCAAGAATAAGCGGCAGGTCTTTGGTCAAATCTTCTAGAATGGTTACCTTTTTCCCCGGCATACGGTATTTACTCATGTTTATGGCCTGTCTGAGGATGTCGTTTACGTCCATCGGCTCGGGTGCAGTTGGTTCCGTCTGGGCAAAGTCCAGCACCTCTTCTACAAGATTATTTACGCGATCCACTTCTTTGATAATGTTATCTGCGTATTTCCTCTTGAGGTCCGTCTCCGCCAGGTCTTCTCTGATAAGCTCCATCAGGCCGCGGATAGACGCCAGTGGGTTTCGTATCTCGTGGGCAAAACCCGCGGCCATTGTGCCGAGTCCTGCCATCTGGTCAGCCTGTTTTATCCAATTCCGCAGGTATTCTACTTCAGATGGGTCCTGGAGGGTGATGATGAGTCCTACAGGTCTGCCCTTGTCGTCCGCCTTTGGGGTAATTTTACCCTTTAGTCTTACGGAACCCTTTTTCTTGGGAATCTCGATGCCTTCAAAGACGTGTGTGCTGTTTTCCTTAAGGGTGTTCTCTATAAGGTTTAGGAATATCTTGTTTCCAGGCGATTCACGAAATACGGTGCGAAAATGTGCGCCCTCCGCCCGGCTGGATTTTATATCCAACACCTTTTCTGCCAATCTATTTAGATGAGTGCCCTTTCCATCCTTGTTGAGTGTTATTGTCCCCTCCGGCAGTACCTCAAGTAATTTATCTTCCTTCATGTAGCGGTCCAAAGATGAGAACACCTCTTCCAGGGTTGAGTTTAAGAGCGACAACTCGTCCGGGGCCCTTATTATCTTGCCTGGGGCAAGCATTTCGGCCCTTTCACTCAGCTTCTTCAGCGGTTTGGTTATGGCGTGAGCTATCATTGCCCCTGAGAATGCGGCAAGGGCCGCTAATAGAGATACCCCCAATATTATCCACAGCGCCCCCACACTCTCCCCGTATACAGAGCTTCTCGGCGGGAGAAAGAAGTACTTGCCGAAACTCAGGGCGAAAAAGCCGGACGCCATGGTAAAGAGTGCAAATACCGATGGGATTATCCACATCAGCCTGAATCTTATCGCTACCGGAGTCTTTCGCTTTGGCAAGTGGGATTTTTGACGGGAGACCTTCTTTTCCTTCATAACCTTGTTCCTTTCCTACCCTTAGGAACATAGAGGGCATGGGCAACTCGTAAATATTATTACCCTTACCTATTACTAAGTCAAGTTGCAAATTAGCCTTGTCACTGGAGGTGAGAGATGTCTTGAGCACTGGATATTCTCACCACAGTTGCTCTGGCAGGGCCGTGAGCGAAACGCTTTGTAAAGGCCGGCATATCATGCGATTTCCCCTTCACCGAACCGGGTGATGGTTATGCTGCGCTTAGAACGGCCCTTTCCAATCTGATGTGGCACAGACCTTATCCGATTTAAAATCCCAAAGGTGAAACGGCTTGTAATGGTTTGCTCGTAGAGATATAATTTTGTCTTCTTTTAAAGACACGGCGGATTATCGCATTTCTGCCATCTAAGTAACATTACCACTTTCTTCCAGTGATGAGGTTGTATTACGGGAAGAAGGTAAGGATTCTTTTCAAGAGGGGAGAGCAAGCAACATGAACAATAAGAAGATTGTAGAGATACTTAACAAGGCCCTTACCGAGGAGATAACAGCCCTCCTTCAATATATTCAGCACCACTATCTATATAAGGGTGCCAACGCCCAGTCCGTCAAAGAGCTTTTCAAGAAGCTGAGCTTCACCGAAATGGACCACGCCTATAAACTGGGAGAGAGGATCGCTGCATTGGGTGGGATGCCTACCACTAAGCCCAACGCCCCCAAGGTGCCCAAAAAGAGCATCGAGATGATAAACGTGGACCTGCAGGATGAGAGAGATGCCGTCGTGGCTTATCGGGAGTGGATAAAGGTGGTTGACAAGGAGGGGGACGTCACCAGCCGGAATATACTGGAAGGGATATTAGCGGATGAAGAGGGGCATGTTGCAGGCCTAGAGGCCCTTCTTGGGGACTAGCTCGGCATCCCAGGTTAGTGATGTGCCCTGTCAATCGAAAGCCGGGCCTCCAGGTAATTACCTTTGCGAGGTTCGGTAAATGGGTTGCAATCCTCTGCAAGCAGAGATATTTTGTTTTATATAGTCGCCTGATGGAGGCCCGGGGTTTGGCGTTCTCTTCTGACAAGGTTAGAGAGCATTACTCGTGGGGAAAGTGGGAACGAAAACGTCTTTTAAGATGGGAGAGCGGAGCAGATGAACAATAAGAAGATTGTAGAGATACTTAACAAGGCCCTTACCGAGGAGATAACAGCCCTCCTTCAATATATTCAGCACCACTATCTATATAAGGGTGCCAACGCCCAGTCCGTCAAAGAGCTTTTCAAGAAGCTGAGCTTCACCGAAATGGACCACGCCTATAAACTGGGAGAGAGGATCGCTGCATTGGGTGGGATGCCTACCACTAAGCCCAACGCCCCCAAGGTGCCCAAAAAGAGCATCGAGATGATAAACGTGGACCTGCAGGATGAGAGAGATGCCGTCGTGGCTTATCGGGAGTGGATAAAGGTGGTTGACAAGGAGGGGGACGTCACCAGCCGGAATATACTGGAAGGGATATTAGCGGATGAAGAGGGGCATGTTGCAGGCCTAGAGGCCCTTCTTGGGGACTAGCTCGGCATCCCAGGTTAGTGATGTGCCCTGTCAATCGAAAGCCGGGCCTCCAGGTAATTACCTTTGCGAGGTTCGGTAAATGGGTTGCAATCCTCTGCAAGCAGAGATATTTTGTTTTATATAGTCGCCTGATGGAGGCCCGGGGTTTGGCGTTCTCTTCTGACAAGGTTAGAGAGCATTACTCGTGGGGAAAGTGGGAACGAAAACGTCTTTTAAGATGGGAGAGCGGAGCAGATGAACAATAAGAAGATTGTAGAGATACTTAACAAGGCCCTTACCGAGGAGATAACAGCCCTCCTTCAATATATTCAGCACCACTATCTATATAAGGGTGCCAACGCCCAGTCCGTCAAAGAGCTTTTCAAGAAGCTGAGCTTCACCGAAATGGACCACGCCTATAAACTGGGAGAGAGGATTGTTGCGCTGGGTGGTATGCCCACCACCAAGCCAGACCGTATAGAGGTACCTGAAAAGAGTATAGATATGATAAAGGCAAACCTGCAGGTCGAATACAACGCCGCTGAGGATTTTAGGAAGTGGATCAAGGAGCTTGACAAGGAGGGGGATGTCACCAGCCGGAATATACTGGAAGGTATTCTGGCCGATGAAGAGGGTCATATCGCTGAGCTGGAATCGCTTCTTGGAGATTAATATAGTTCGCTGAGTTTGTGTAAGAAAGAGAGACATGTCCTGCTATTTCAGACATATGTCAGACATCCTGAAAGAGGCGGGTATAGAAGTGCCGGCCGATAACAAGAGAGAAGTAGACCGCCTGATACATTCCATTGTCGGGGTTGATTATAAAAATTGCCCCAGTACCTGGAAGACGGTTAAGGGACAAGGGGCGGATAAGGCCCTGCGGACGATTTTTGTTAAGGAGTTAAAAAGGGGGTTTTCCGGGTTGGCGAAAAAGAGCTAGCCCAAGGAGGTCCTTTATGAAGGCCAGTAAAGAGGTCCTGGGCATAATAGAGTTGGCCATCCTTCAGGAAATAAAGGCCAGGGATTTCTATCGTTCTATCGCGTCGCAATTGCCCGATAAGGGCGCCAACCTCAAATTGAATATTATGTCCGACACCGAGGAGGAACATAGGAAGATCTTGTGTAACTGGTACAAGCGTCTGACCGGTAACGAACCTGTCATACCGGAGTCCAGAAAAAAGGAGGCAAAGAAACTGATAGCCACGCCTCCCAAAAATGCGACCATTAAGGATGTGGTAAAGATTATATGTGAAGCGGAGCAGAAGGCCTTCCAGTTCTACACGGAGGCGGGAGAGAAGGCCGGGGACCCTGATTCCAAAAATGTCTTTAAGAAGCTGGCGCAGATGGAGAAAAGCCACGAAGATTTTTTCCGCGGTGAGTACGAAACGCTTGTCGAAGACACCTCCATCAGGTTCGGAGACGAAGAGATACCCTGGATGATCGAGGCCATGGGATGAAATGTGTCTGAAGGATTATGCCGACCTCAGCGTCTTAGGGTGTGGGTAGGATGCGGTGGTGAAGGATAGTGAAGATTCCTTAAAGAGTTATAAAAGGCGGCGAGATTTTTCTCGGACGCCAGAGCCCGAGGGAAGGCCCGGAAAAACCGATAGGAAAAGATTTGTCGTACACGAACACCACGCAAGGCGGCTGCACTGGGACCTGAGACTGGAGGTAGGAGGGGTTCTTAGGAGCTGGGCAGTCCCCAAAGGCCCGCCTGAAAAGCCGGGCATCAGACGCCTGGCCGTCCAGACAGAAGACCATCCCGTTGATTACATAGATTTTAAGGGCATTATCCCCGAGGGGAATTACGGGGCCGGTACGGTGGATATTTGGGATACGGGTGGTTTCGAGCTTGTGGAGGAGAAGGACGATAAAGAGCTGAAATTCATCCTCCTCGGTAAGAGGCTCAACGGCACCTACTATCTGTTGAAGATTAAGGGCGGCAAGATACCGGGCGACAAGAACTGGCTGTTATTTAAGGCTAAGGAGTAGTATTGTGAGGTATCTCCCCTCAAGGGAGGAAATAGCATATAGTGCGCCGAGACATGACATTCTGTAGTTGCCCCATTTACGGGGCTTACGTGAGGACCGCAGGGCTTAAGCCCTGCGGCACCCCGTAAGTCCTCCCCCTTCCAGTAAGGGAGAGGGGGAAGAATCAAGGGCGCTAATCGGCTTTTCCGGGGGTCCCTCCTAAGGTCCTTTCCGCGTTTTTCTCAAGATACTTCAGTACGCGAGGCTCAAGTTGCACCTTTATATATTCCCGCAAATCAATCCCGTGCATCCAGACCCTCCCCAGGCGGCTCATTATGGAGAGATAAAATAACTGTAGGGCATCTTCAGTATCAACGTAGGCCCGATGTGTATCCTCCAGTACCATAAATTGCATCTTCCCGCCGAGCTCTACCTCCCTGTAATTGAAGATCACCCCCTTTTTGAGGACGAAGATGCTGTCAATCTGGTGTTTTGGTGATATGCCTAGTCTCTGATTCAGTTCCATCAATTTCTCGGTCAATTCTTTGAGCGTGTGAGGTGTGTCGTAAACGAGGACGTAAGATACGACGTTAAAATAGTCCTTCAACTCGCTGAACTCCCGTATCCTGTAGACCGGCGTAGGGGGTTTAAGATACGCGGATTTTTTCAATTTCTTTATCTTTTCAATATCCGCGATGCTCCTTTCAAGGTCCTCAAATGTTAGTGTGGCTTGTACCCCGGTGGTGATGTGCACACCTTCAACCGGTAGGACCTGGGAGTTGCCGTGCTGGAATAACAAAGGTGTCTTGGTCTTGTCGTAGACGATAATGTCTTGTTCATAACTTGAATGCCCCTCAGATGTTATTATATAACCCCTTTCTATGCCATATATCTCGGGCACGTATCTCCTGAGGAATTCTCTTGTTATATAGTCCCTGAGCTCTCCCCTTGCCGCCCTATAATCAAGACAAGAGTATATCTGCCTGCAACCTTCCGTAATCTGCATAGAGACGGCTCGTAGGCCCTGACTCAGGTCGAAGTTCATCTTGCCTCCTTAGCTGGTAAATAATAACTGTAGTTTCTGCCCCGAAGAATGATTAATGATAGTGCATCGGTGTTTCAAAACAACATGACACATGCGCTCCAAAACGGTATAGAATAGGTTTTCTAAAAAGATATAGCCTGGGTGCTCCGTCACCCATGTTTTAGCGCTGCCCGGTTTGACCGGGGACAGAGCCCCGGTTCTATATTGAGATATAAGTAGGCATGTTTGTATAAGATGCCGGATAGTCCTGTAAAAATAAATATACTGAAACACGAATGTTGTGTGTAACATGGTCCGCGTATCTAAGCAAGATGTTTCTTCAGGGCGCGGCCGGTGTGTGACCTCTTGTTCTTTGCCACCTGTTCGGGCGTCCCCGCCACCACCAGCTCTCCGCCGGCGTCTCCACCCTCCGGGCCAAGGTCCATAATATAGTCGGCCTGCTTTATCACGTCCAGATGGTGTTCGATGACTATCACGGTGTTGCCCATGTCTACCAGACGGTTTAATATCTTCAGTAAATTCTGTATGTCGGCGAAATGGAGACCCACGGTAGGCTCGTCAAGTATGTAGAGGGTCTTCCCCGTGGGGTATTTGGCCAGTTCAGTGGACAGTTTCACCCTCTGTGCCTCCCCCCCTGAGAGTGTGTTGGAGGGCTGACCTAGGGTCATGTACCCCAGACCAACGTCCCTCAGTGTCCTTAGTGTGCGTTCTACGTTCGGGATGTTTCTAAAGAACTTGTGGGCCTCGTCCACCGTCATGGCAAGTACATCGGCGATGGTCTTGTCCTTGTAGAGTATCTCCAGAGTTTCTTTGTTGTATCTCTTTCCCTTGCATTGGTCGCAGGTGGCATAGGTGTCGGGCAAGAAGTGCATCTCCAGCTTCTTTGTGCCCTGTCCTTGACAGTCCAGGCACCTGCCGGTCTTGACGTTAAAGCTGAAGCGCCCGGGGCCGTAACCCCTCAGCCTGGCCTCTTTGGTCTGCGCAAAGACCTGTCTTACATGAGTAAAGACCTTGGTATACGTGGCTGGATTCGAGCGCGGCGTGCGGCCAATGGGCGACTGGTCTATCTCAATTACCTTATCTATCTTTTCGATTCCGATAATGCAGTCGTGGGCGCCGGGTTTGAGCTTGCTTCCGTAGATTGCCCTGCTCAGTGCCCTGTGCAGTATTTGGTCGACGAGGGTGCTCTTGCCCGACCCGGACACCCCGGTCACACAGCAAAATACGCCGAGGGGAAACTCTGCATCTATTGACTTTAGGTTATTTTCTCTGCCGTTCTTTATTACGATTGTATGTCTTGGATCCATCTTCCTGCGCCTGGTGGGCAGGTTTATCTCCAGCTCTCGTCTGAGATAACTTGCCGTGAGGGAGCCGGTTCCCTCCAGGACGTTCGCCAGCGTCCCGTGTGATACTATTCTACCGCCGTTCTCCCCCGCGCCCGGCCCCAGGTCTATTATTTCATCCGCATTTCTTATCGTCTCTTCATCGTGTTCAACCACGATTACCGTATTCCCTTGATCCCGCAGTGATTTGAGTGTTTGTATGAGCATTTCACCGTCTCTTGCATGAAGACCCATGGTGGGCTCATCCAGTACGTAGCAGACGCCCACGAGCCCCGAGCCAACCTGGGAGGCAAGCCTCAGCCGCTGGGACTCTCCGCCGGAGAGGGTGGTGCTGGTGCGGTCCAGAGCCAGATATCCCAGACCAAGATTTAGTAGGAACTGCAGCCGGCCGATGACCTCTTTCAATATTTCTCTGGCGATTAGTTCCTTTTCCCCGGTGAAGGACAGACCCCGGAAAAATTTTATGGCCCTTTCAACGTGCATCGAAGTAAGTTCGCTGATTGTCTTTTTCCCTACTCTTACGGCCAGCGCCTCGGGCCTGAGTCTTGCGCCGTTACAGGCCTCGCATGGGCGTTCCGACATGTAAGACTCAAGGTATCTCCGGATGCCCTCGCGTTCCGTTTTGTCGTACAGGTCCCTAAGGGTAGGTATGATACCTTCGAAATCTTTTTTTGTTGCCCCGTTTGTACCGTAGAGAAGGGCTTCTCTTGTTCCTTTGGGCAGCTTTTTGAAGGGGACGTCAAGTTGTGCGGGAAACTTCTCGGAAAAATCCTTCAGAAGGCTTGCATAACGGCGGTTTATTCTTGAACTGTCTTCCTCCCAGACCCGAACGGCCCCTTGCCTTAGGCTGAGGGCTTTATCCGGTATAATGAGTTCGGGATCGAACTCCATCCGTGAGCCGAGCCCCTCGCAGGCGGGGCATGCGCCGTATGGGCTGTTGAAGGAGAAGAGCCTGGGAGCCAGCTCTTCAAGGCTCACACCGCACTGCTTGCAGGCGTAACGCTGGCTGAAGAGTGCGTCGTGCCACGCACGCATTTTTTCCTGTGACAGGACCATCATCCCCTCCCCCACCTCGAGGCAGGTCTGGATAGAATCGTATAGCCTGGCGCCAATGTCTTCCTTTATAACCAAGCGGTCTACAAGCGCTTCTATGTCGTGGGTCTTGTAGCGGCTCAGTTTTATCGGCTGGGTTATGTCCAGCAGCACGCCGTCTATCCGTGCCCTTACAAAGCCGTCCTTCCTAACGGCCTCTAAGACCTCCCTGTGCTCACCCTTCTTGCCCTTTATTATCGGGGCCAGCAGCATTATCCTGGTACCCAGCGGTATCTGCATCACCGTATCAACTATTTCGTCCACGCTTTGACGGCTGACCTCTTGCTCACACTTGTGACAGTGTGGAGTGCCTATGCGGGCGTAGAGTAGGCGAAGGTAATCGTATATCTCACTCGTTGTGGCCACTGTGGAGCGGGGATTAGTGGCTATCGTCCGCTGTTCTATAGCCACAGTGGGCGGCAGTCCTTCAATGAGATCTACGTCCGGCTTCTCAAGCTGTTCCAAGAACTGCCGGGCGTAGGTAGACAGGGATTCTATGTAGCGCCTCTGGCCCTCGGCGAATATGGTGTCGAAGGCGAGGGATGACTTACCGGAACCGCTTACACCGGTAATCACAATCAGCCTGTCCCTGGGTATGTCTATATCGACATTCTTAAGATTGTGTACCCTTGCACCCCGAATGGATATGTAGCTGTTTTCTGTCTCCATGGATAAACGCATAATATTAACCTTTCCGTGCATCCCTTTCAAGCCCTGCCAGATTGACAGGAGCGATTTATGAGGATAGGTTAGGGCGGCAGCAAGACGGCAAGCCTTAAGTCATGTGTTTATAGCACATTACGCACAATGTGGCTGGTGATTGGCATTGGCACAAGGTTTGCGAAATAGTACACCTGATAACAATTTCTGGTACAGGTTTAATTTTGGGAGGGATTGGAATGGCAGCCAAGCAGCTTGCCTTTAGAGAGGACGCCAGAGAAGCTCTTTTAAGGGGTGTCGTAAAACTTTCACGTGCCGTTAAGTCTACTCTAGGACCAAGGGGCAGGAATGCGATACTGGACAAGGGATACGGCAGCCCAAACGTTACAAAAGACGGTGTAACGGTAGCCGAAGAGATAGAGCTGAGCGATCCGTACGAAAACATGGGCGCCCGGCTTGTCCGAGAGGTAGCCTCGAAGACGAGCGAGGTGGCTGGAGACGGCACAACCACAGCAACCGTACTGGCGGAGGCTATTTTCAAAGAAGGTCTGAAAAACGTGGTTGCCGGCGCGGCACCGCTGTTATTAAACCGCGGCATGAAAAAAGCAGTGGACAAGGTGGTTGAACACCTAAAAAATACGAGCAAGAAAATAAAAGAACAATCGGAGATAGCCAACATAGGCGCTATCGCTGCCAATAATGACCCGGAGATTGGCAAGATGATAGCTAATGCAATGGACAAGGTCGGTAAGGACGGGGTCATTACGGTTGAAGAGGGTAAGCGTCCGGTGACAGAGGTTGAGGTCGTTGAAGGTATGCAGTTTGACCGTGGATACCATTCTCCCTACTTTGTAACCGACCCGGACAATATGCGTGTGGAGCTTGAGAACCCTTATATACTTATATATGAAGACAAGATTTCCGGGATAAAGGGGTTGGTGCCTCTCCTGGAGAAGATAGCCAAGAGCGGCAGACCCATTTTGATAATAGCCGAGGACGTGGAAGGTGAGGCGTTAGCCACTCTGGTAGTGAATAAAATTCGAGGGACGCTTTCCTGCTGTGCGGTCAAGACGCCCGGCTACGGGGACCGCAGAAAGGCCATGCTCGAAGACATCGCCGTGTTAACGGGCGGTAATGCCGTCTTTAAAGACTTGGGCATACAGCTGGAGGCTGTAGAGCTGGATCAGTTGGGGCGTGCCAAGAAAGTTACCGTTGACTCAGAGCATACCACCATTATTAGTGGTGCGGGTTCTCACAAGGACATCACCGGGCGTATAAACCAGATACGTTCGGAAATAGGGACTACCACCAGCGATTATGACAGAGAAAAACTTCAAGAGCGCCTGGCAAAGCTGGCAGGTGGAGTCGCCCAAATAAATGTTGGTGCCGCCACAGAGACCGAGATTAAACAGAAAAAGGCGCTTATAGAGGATGCCCTTCACGCCACCAGGGCCGCCATAGAGGAGGGCGTGTTGCCGGGCGGCGGTGTGGCCCTTTTGAGGGCGTCGAAGGTCTTGGAAGGTGGGCTCGGCCTTAAGGGGGACGAGGCCGTCGGCAGCGATATCATAAGACGCGCACTTTCCGTGCCTGTCGCACAAATAGCCGAAAATGCCGGGACGGAGGGTTCAGTCGTAGTTAAAAAGATTCTGGAATCTAAGGACCAGGCCTACGGTTTTGACGCAGAACGGCTGGATTTCACCAACATGATAGAAGCCGGTATCGTAGACCCTACTAAGGTAACCCGCAGTGCTTTGCAGAATGCCGCCAGTATCGCTGGAACACTTCTGATGGTGGACTGCCTGGTCAGCGATGTGCCGAAGAAAAAAGAGGGTGGCAAGGCCCCTGCACACAGAGCCCACGGTATGTAAATGGTAAAGTTGTCCGTAAGTGATAAGGAGGAGGGAGCATGTCCATTAGACCCTTAGATGACCGTGTAGTTATAGAAAGGTTAGAGGCAGAGGAAAAAACGGCTGGCGGTATACTTTTGCCGGATACTGCAAAAGAGAAGCCTTCCAAGGGGAAGGTCATTGCCGTAGGAGACGGAAGACTATCGGATGACGGCAAGAAGATTCCCCTCAGCGTAAAGAAAGGGGATAAGGTGTTTTTCAGCAAGTATGCAGGTGCGGAAGTGACTGTTGACGGCAAAGAATACCTCATTATGAAAGAATCAGACATCCTAGCCAAGATAGAGGGATAATAAGAGTTGGTACCGATGCTTGGCTACCAGAGTTTATTTATAGAAAGAGGGAGGGAATCAGGTGGCAGCTAAACAGCTACTTTACGACATGGATGCCAGGAGGAAGTTGCTCCAGGGAGTAAAACAACTGGCCGACGTCGTTAGGGTGACTATGGGTCCCACCGGCCGTAATGTGGTGTTGGAAAAAAGCTTTGGTCCACCATCCGTTACAAAAGATGGTGTTACCGCAGCTAAAGAGGTGGAACTAAAAGACCCGTTTGAGAACATGGGCGCAAAGCTCGCCACTGAGGTGGCTTCCAAGACCAGTGATGCCGCCGGGGACGGAACTACTACGGCAACGGTACTGGCGGAAGCTATCTACCGGGAGGGCATTAAGTGTATTACCGCAGGCGCCAGCCCCATTGCCGTCAAGCGGGGTATTGATAAGGCGGTAGAGATAGTGGTGGAGGAGCTGAAGAAGCTCACTAAGCCCGTGAAGGGCCGCGCAGAGATAGCCCAGACAGGCACCATATCTGCCAACAATGATTCCTCCATCGGCAATCTGCTGGCCGACGCTATGGAGAAGGTTGGGAAGGATGGAGTTATTACCGTTGAGGAAGCCAAGGGCATGGAGACCCGACTCGATGTGGTAGAGGGGATGCAGTTCGACCGCGGTTATATATCCCCTTACTTTGTAACCAATGCCCAAAAGATGTTGGTAGAATTTGAGGAACCGTACATACTCATCCACGAGAAGAAGATATCTGCCATTAAAGACATTGTTCCCATCCTTGAAAAGGTCTCGAGCAGCGGCCTGCCTCTGCTTATAATCGCCGAGGACGTGGAAGGTGAGGCGCTGGCCACGTTGGTGGTGAATCGTCTGAGGGGCGTCATCTCCTGCTGTGCGATAAAGGCGCCGGGTTTTGGCGACAGGCGTAAGGCCATGCTGGAGGACATAAGCATACTGACCAAGGGAAGGGCCATTACCGAGGACCTGGGCGAGAAACTCGAGGACTTGGACATTGCGGACCTGGGCCGTGCAAAAAGGGTTACGGTGGACAAAGACAATATCACCATCATTGGCGGTTACGGTAAAAAGACAGACATACAGTCAAGGATTGCCCAGATAAAGAATCAGATAGAGGCCTCCACGTCGGACTATGATAAGGAAAAGTTGCAAGAGAGGCTGGCCAAGCTGGCCGGCGGAGTGGCAGTCATAAAGGTGGGCGCTGCAACAGAGGCGGAGATGAACGAGAAAAAGGCCCGTGTAGAGGATGCACTCCACGCCACCAGGGCTGCCGTTGCGGAGGGGATAGTACCCGGCGGCGGTGTTGCGTATGTGCGGATCATTCCCGTGCTCGAAGAAGCCAGAAAGAAATTTAAGGGTGATGAAAAGATGGGGCTCGATATAGTGACCAAGGCCCTTGAGGCACCCATGCGCCAGATAGCCGAAAACACCGGTGAGAACGGGCCTGTGGTTGTGGAGACGGTAAAAGGCATGAAGGCGAACATGGGTTTTGATGCAAATACCCGCCGTTACGTAGATATGCTCAGCGAGGGCATTATAGACCCCACCAAGGTCACCCGCATCGCACTTCAGAATGCCGCCTCGATCGCCGGTCTCATGCTTACCACCGAGACGATGGTGACGGAACTCAAGGAGGAAGAGGAGGAAGGCGCCGCAGCGGTTGAGGGTGCCGTGAAGTAAGATTCTTTCTAGATTTAGATTCTAACGAAGAGGCCGCTTTGCTGATATCATCAAAGCGGCCCTTTTTATTGTTAGAGGTCGTTAAAAATCTGTGCAATTGATGCCATTCTGAGGGCTCGCCCATCCGCCCTAGGCGGAGTGGAGGAACTTGTCCTGAGCCTGCCGAAGGGACTCTACACAACAACCCAATCCGTCAGGTTTGGGGTGGGCTGGGACAGACAGTAGGAGCCGGTGTGTCAGATTAAGTACTATCCACTACAAATGAGCCGAAATAGAAGATTTAACTTGTTAGAAAGTCTATCAGTTGCCCACTGTCTATACTTTCTTGCAATGTCATTGTATTAGAATTGCATAAAAGCACATCAAAAACACTTCGATATCTTTTGATAGTTTCCTCGCTTTTGTCAACAACGAATATTTTAGGTTTCTCGCATGTTTTTCTTAAGGCAAATGTTCCTGCGAAAAAAGATTTCATAAAACCGTCACTTGGTGGCATACTATACCCAATAAAAATTATTTTTTTAGCATTAACTACTGCATTAAAGGCGGCATTCCACATGTCTTTTACCCATTTATATTGCTCAAGTTTTGCGTAAGTAGGAGGGATAATTGCTGGAGATAATGCAGGATCCTTTTTTCTAATATCACATATAGCTTCAAGGGCAAAAACTGCAGGCAAATATTCGCGAATCCAGTACTTTTTACCTGCTTTTCTATCTGCAATATAGATAACATCATCAGAAGATTTATTTTGAAAGAAATTGATGCTTCCGTGTAATTTGCATACTGGAACCTTTTTAGAATTACTGCTAGAATTACTGCCAAAATATACGTAAGGATCACCTTTCCCGATACTTATGCTTTTTGCATCTATTGGATAAAAACATTCAATACCATTTTCCGAACAATTATATTCAAATACCAAATCATAATTGGTTGTGATAATGGTTAACTTACTATCCAACCCGTAATCTTTTATAATTTTTTTAAATAATTTATCATAGCATGTTTCTTTATTTTCCTTTTCCTGTTTATGACTTGGATATTGTTGATATATTTTCCACAGCCATAATTTAATTTGATTTACCAACTCCTGAGGTGTTTCTGTTCCTCCACAGCAACTTATCGTAGGTATCCTCGACATTAAAATTGTTTCTGCTACACTGAACACCTCTTCTATATTATCCAAAGCACTGCCCCTTATGATGAAAGAGCTGCGGCAAACATCTTGAAACCAGTAGAAAGTTTCTGCGGCTTTGTTTAAATGAGGGGCGGCTTCTCGATTTTGCAGAAGCCGATGTTTCTCAATCCCCTCATAATCCTTGTGTGATTCTGAACCAAAGGTTTTCATGGTAGGCAGACCAGCATCACAAGAAAATCCTGCACCCCAAAAAAGCACTATATCTTTTTCCATCCTGAATCCTACGTGAAAACGGGCTAAATTTTCAGGTTCGCAATTTTCTTTATGGCGTACTCTAAAGCATCTTTGTATTAGTTTGCAGCTTTAAAATGGGTCTGTTGCCAGACCCTGTAAGTTCACCTGGAATTATTACCCAGTGCATAAAATAGGTGACATTTCCCCTTCACAGACTGTGTCATAGTAGCGTAAGTCATGGACAGGGATAAACCCTGTTCCTACGATAAATCAAGCCCCTACGAATAAATAAGCGATTCGTTCGCGGTGGCGTTCTGTCGGCTGTTGACTTTGGCGGGCAACATCATGGTAAGTGGAAGAAATTTT
>MHZB01000116.1 GCA_001828605.1 Planctomycetes bacterium RIFCSPLOWO2_12_FULL_50_35
CTTCTTTCTTAGGTGCCTCTGGTGCAGTATGTTGCTCGTTTCCGTTTCCGTTGTCGGAAATGGAGGGCCTCTGAGGCATTTTGCCTTGTTTTAGGCAATCCAGTAGATAAATCTCTTTTTGGTAAATTTTGTCCAGCGCCTCCTGAATGGCCCTCATCCTGCATCTACCGTTCTTGATCTGTGCCTCAAGGCCTCTCTTCCCCATCATGAGGGCGGTTAATTCCCTGCAAATTTCATCCATCCCCTTTGACCGGTTTGACCTGAGCGGTCTTGTAACTTCCAACGCCCTTTTTATTTTACCGTTCATTGTGTTCTGACTTCTCCTTTGAATTCTCTCTGGAAAAATATGGCATTACGTCATCAAGGGTGAGGCCCCTCGCGTCCCCGTTGGAGGAGGTCCCAAGGATGTCGCTGCATATCTCCAGGAAGTCCTTCCCCGGAGCTACAGGGATTCCCTCTTGTACCAGCATCTTTGCAATCATAATGCTTGCTCTTATCGTGGGCCTGGAATGATTTCTGCCTTTCTCCCTCAACTTCCTTACAATCTTCACTATGGTTTCTACGTCTTCAATCGGCAGGCCGGACTTTGCCTTGGCTATCTTTACTTCTGTGTCCATATCCGGACAACCAAGACCTACGGTAATCATCCTGTCCAGCAGGGCATCCTGGGTGTCGTGGATGCCGGCGTACTCCATGGGATTACTGGTGAAGATGGCCCTAAACTCTGGGTGCACGGTCTGATAGGCGTTACATCCCGTATAATGGCTGGGCATACAAAGAAGCTTCTCTTCCAGAACACTGAGAAGGACGTTGTTGGCCTCTGGCCGGGAGCGGTTAAACTCATCGTATAGGAGCGTGTAGCCGTTCTTGCAGGCCAGGGCAAGTCTATGGTCTACCCAGTCCTTGGACATGTTCTCATCTACCTTCAATACGGTATGGATGAAGTTGTCTACCGTCTTACTCCTGTGAAATCCCTGCTCTCCTCCCAGGAGGTCGGCAGTGCTATATTCCTCATCACCGTATACCACAACCACCGGTCTGTTCAGCAAGGAGGCCAAATAGAAGGCCAGAGTAGTCTTTCCGCTGCCGGCCGCACCGCTGAAATGTATGGCGTACCCGCCTTTAAGGTAAGCATGGGCCCTTTTAACAACTCTCTCCAATGTAGGAGTTAAGATGAAGTTCTCTGTGGCCTCCGGCCTGAGAACCGTATGTTCCGAATCTCTATACACGGTCTTCCTCCTCCCAAGTACTAATGGCAGACGTTAATGAACCCTGGATAATTCCTTGCCGAACTTCAGCCAGGTATTGTGAGCCATACGGAAATCATTGGCTCTTCCCTTGTTTTCGGTCCCAAAGTGCTTCAACATGCCCTTCGTTTCTTGACCTAACGCCTTGACCCTGGCCTCTGTGCCTGCGATGAAGTCTCTGCACTCTGCCATGAACCCGTTGAACTCTTTTATCCTGTTTCGTTTGGAGGTCTTCAGGAAACCGCGGGTCTCTTGATTTAATTCCTTGATTCTCCCTTTTGTATCCATCATGAAGTCATTAAACCCTCTAATCCTGTTGTGTTCGGCGCTTCTTAGGAAGTCGTGGGTCTCTTCACCCAATTCCCTTACTCCGTTTTTTGTTGCCGCTATGAATTCGTGAACATCGCCTATGAAGCCCTGGAAATCATCCATAAAGGCGCGCATCTCCGCGGCCCGTCCCTTTTTTGCGGTCAGGATGTTGTTGCACAGTTCCCCCATCTTACTGGAAAATGACCCTTTGAACTCCTGCCGCCCGGTCTCTTGGGCAGCTTTGTGGGATTTAGGGGTCTCCGGCTCCTCATACTGCTTCTCAAACTCCTTTGTCCCCTTTGATTTTTTCTTTGTCATCGTCATCATCTTATCTCCTATTAGTTAATTTGACCCTTAAGGGGAGCCAAGAAGACAGTGGGGGTGAAAACTATCTCTTGGCCCCCCTTTCAGGTATTGTGTACACCCCGGCCAGTACGAAAACTACTAGGCCGGTGCTGCCGCCGTTGCAGTTAGACCTATAGCCTCCGCATACTTCAGATATGTCTCTACAGAGGCTATCACAACCCTGGCCTCTATTGAGAGAATCTCGATGCCCACCAAGGATACCCTTGCCCATGCATCAATGACGATTCCCTTGTCCAATAAACGGTCAACGACCTCGGCCAGACTACTGGAATCCATATTCTTTTGTATTCTCGCCATCTCTTCTCACCTCCCTTTACTCTAGTTAAGGTTGTTTAAATACTAGTTGACTATATAAATAGCTAAAGGGATGCCAATAACAAAAAAATTTTACACTTAACAGAAGCAACTGATTAATAACGAGATAGAGTCGTACAAGATCTGTTTTCTTCGATGGCGTTGTGCCTTGGGAGCTCTTACCATGGAAAAGATTCTTTAATTATTGAAATTGTGCGAGAGGAGACCTCTGAAAAAACGTCTAAACCGTACCATCTCGGAATTGGTAGAAATTTCTTTTACAACATTAAGAAACCTCTGCAAAACCCTGCACAATTGCCATTCTGAGGGAGCAAAGCGACCGAAGAATCTAGAGATGTAGCGTCCGATCTCTGCATCGGACGCCGCTCGCAGCGGTCGCACCGCCGTCGGGTACGGAGACCCGACGCTACAAAAGTCAGATTCTTCGCTTCGCTCAGAATGAGACCTCTGCAAAAGTACCAAAATTGAAGGTGTAAATGTAGCCGCACCCTTTATGGGTGCGCATAACGCAGGCTAAAGCCTGCGGCTACCCATTGAATTGATGATTAAACTACTTTTTCAGAGCTCTTAAACTGACTTTTACAGAGGTTTCTACTTATGCTAAAGGTCTTAGCGCGGGCTACTCAGGATGGATAATCTTGGGGATAACGCGGTGGATGAGATTCCTTATTTCATTAATTTCGAAGGGCTTGCTTATAAAACCGACAAATACCTTTTCCTCAAGTCCCTTTTGTATGGCAGGGTCGTCACTATAGTAATAACCAGATATTGTTATAACGGGTAATGAAGGATAGGTGGCTTTTATCTGCCTGGCCAGCTCGAGGCCGTCAATGTCTGGGAGTTTAATATCCAAGAATACCAGCTGGTGGGATGTATTCTTTAACGTATCCAGCGCAGCCTCTGCGGTGTAGGCCTTATGTGCCCCGAATCCCTCCCCCTGAAGTATCTGTTCCAGGGCCCAGCACATATCTGGTTCATCATCTACCACTAAGGCTACTAGTTCCTGTTCTTTCATAACCAATGTTTTGAGACCTCCGGAAAAGTGTTTAGACTGCATCATTTTGGGATTGGCAGAAATTTTCTTTCCAATATTGCTTGAGACCTCTTTAAAAGCCCCCCAACACCGTCTTGTCATTCTAAGCGATTTGTAGGGGCGGGGTTCCCCCGCCCCTATTCGTAGGCGAGGCGACCTCGCCCCTACGTTTCCGACAGAATGACATCAATTATACAAGGTTTTTCAGAGGTCTCGTCTGGTCAACGGCAGCGTAATAACAAAGACGGAGCCTCTGCCAAGGTTATTTTCCACCCTTATTGTCCCGCCGTGTTCTTTAATGATACCGTAACATATAGACAATCCCAGGCCGGTACCCTCTCCCACAGGCATAGTGGTAAAGAAGGGGTCAAATACCTTGTCTATGTCCTCTTTAGGTATGCCCGGTCCACTATCTTTAAAGGTTATTTCTATCTGGTGCGACTGTTGTTTCTTTTCTACGGACGTCTTTATCCACAATTGCCCGCCCCCGGACATGGCATTGGATGCATTAAGTATGATGTTCAAGAAGACCTGCTTCAAGAGTTTCCCATCGGCATTAATCAGCGGCATAGAGGCGTAGAATTCTTTGTGAATGACAATGTGTTGATGGGTAAGCTGTTTCAATGTGAGATCCAGGGCCTCTTCCAGAATCTGGTTGATGTTAGTGGGTTCGCTGCGTCTCGTCGTGGGACGGGCGAACTGCAGCAGCCTTTCTATTATTTCGGAGGCCCTCTGTATACCGGAGTGAATCTTCTGGGCGCATTCCTCCAGGAGTTGGGGGTCATCCGGTCTTTCCAGGAACAATTGGGCCGCCGCAGAGCTTACCCCCAGAGGGTTTCTGATTTCGTGCGCAATACCGCCCGCCAGTACCCCCAACGAGGCCAGTTTGTCCGATTGAAATAATTGGGCCTGCAGCTGTTTGGTTTCGGTAAGGTCTCGTCCAATACCTACCAGACCTACCAGCCTCTCTTTCTCGTCCCTCATAGAAGAGAAATTCCATGCGACAGGTATTACTTTACCTTTCTTGTCAATTATCTCTACCTCCAGATGTCTCACTTTCTCGCGCCTAATGGTATCATTAAGTACCCCTCTAACATCCTCAGCGTTATCAGTACTGCATAAGGCGCTGAGGTGATTTCCCACAAGTTCTAAGAGACCGAATCCCGTGATTTTCTCCCCTGCCGTATTCCAGGTGGTGATAGTCCCGTTAGGGTCCATAGAAACCACTATGTCATTGGCGCTTTCCACCACACTGGCCAGGTGGCTTTCGGTCTTCCTGACCTTCTCTCTAAGCTTTGTCTGTTCTGTTATATCTTCTATGAGGAGCATTACGTTTTCTATTACTTTTGCCTCCTGCAGGGCGCTCAGGCGGTAATAGTAAACCCTGTACGGAATTCCCGGGGCCCTGTAAACCATTTCTTGCCCGGGTAAACTGTGTCCAGCGGTAAAGACCTCTTTCAGCAGCTCCGGCAGACGGGTATATCCCAGTAGAACAGAAGGAAATATGTCTTTCAATTCCTTGTTTATAACATTCTCTCTCCTCAGTCTGGCCTTCTCCAGAAAGTTGTCATTAACAAAGACTACCTTTAAAGATGGATCAAAGACTAATATCGAAATGGGTATATGGGAGAGAATCTGGTTAAAAAATTTCTCTGTCCCCGGCAGAGCCTTTTCTGTCGTTTCTGCCATTGTCCTCTCTTACTTCTTTGGGCCATGGAGTTTTGTGACCATCTCGGCTACCTGTTTCTTTAAAGAAGCGGCCTGGCGAAAGGCCTGACACTTGACGGAGCCATCGTGGCCGGAACTCTCCAGGAGTTCATCCGCTTCCCTTATAATTACCTGTGCCTTTTCTATCTTGTCCTGACCAGCCTTAGCGTCATTAAGGGCCCGGGTGTAGTCCTCCAGGATTTCTTCTTTAGCCCTGCAAACTGGACACGATATTTTTGTTTCTGGCATGGCATTACCTCTTAAAACGTCATGTTTCTATCTACGGAGACCTCTGGGAAAGACCCCAGATGTCCCCCCTGAGTGAATCTGGGGCAGGGGTATTGCACCCGCCTGTAGGGGCGAATGGCCATTCGCCCCTACTTGATAAATCAAGACACGGGCAGGTCTTTAGACCTGCCCCTACAAGAGGTTTCGTAAAAGCAATATTGTAAAGATGGTACAGTCCGTAGGGGCGAGGTAACCTCGCCCCTGCTCGCTTAGTAAAACCTGTCTGTTGTGTATACACACGCAAAACAGATGCCCAAAGCTGTCTCTAAACCTCCAGGAATTCTGGAACAAAACTGTATGGAGGCCAGGGACCGCTGTAAAGTATCTTGTCAGGCAGTTCTCCTTTAATCCCTTCAAATTGCCCCTCAAATTCATTTAATCTATCCTTCCCTACAAGATAGTGGATAGAGAAAAAGGTACTATTCCGTTCAATTTGGCTCTCGGTAACCAATGGGTTGAGCCTTTCTGTAAGGAGTTTGCACACCTTTTCTTCTCCAGGGCTGAGTTTATGCATTTCCTCCTGAATCTGTTTTTTCTGTCTGAGATACCCAATCCCATCCCTTGTCTCCGGTCTTATCCCGTGCTTCTCAATGTGGGTTGGTTTATCCCCCCTCCCGTTAACCATCGCTATCAAACTGACCTCCACCTTGCCTTCCAACCGGTTTAGAACCTCCTCTAATCTAGAGGAATGCCTCTGCAGAAATAGCCTTACCTTCTCTCTACCAATCAGGATGGTGGGAAATCGCATTGGAATGACAGGGAGAGAGGCATGCACATAATCTATGACCTCTTTATGCCGAAGGACGTCATCCATGGGAAAATGGAGGTCCTCAGGAGCAAGGACAGAACTCACGGCAACCAGCTCCTGCCACAAAATGAGTTCCAGACGTCCCTGCTTAACACCCTGCAGGCCGTCTGAAAGGGACAATCCCCTCCTTGTTACACAGTATAGGTAGACGTTCTCCATCGGACTTTAACCAAGACCTCTGAAAAGCACCCAAAATGCAGGCAGATGTTGCACAGCGTCATTGCGAGCGAAGCGTGTAGCGTGGTCCGCCTAAGGCGGACTGCCACGTTTGAGCGTTGGAGCAAGCTCCAACGCTACATCTGAGATTGCTTCGTCGCTTTCGCTCCTCGCAATGACAGTTCTATCTTTGATTTGTTCAGAGGTCTCACCTTATTAGAAACCGTTTCTTCCATATCGGGACAGAAGTTATACGGCGGCCAGGGGCCGGTGAGCTCAAAGGAAAGCCCCCGTGGCCTATAGCACTCCTTTAAACTTTTTACCTTTTCCCTGAAGGTCTCAAACTTCTGTTTAGATACAAGAAAGACCCCGTTGAAGACCACGTCTTCTTCGCCGCTCTTGGTAACCGTTCTCCCGTAAACATTAAGGGTCTTCCCTTCCTCAGATAAATGGGATAACATCTCATACACATTCTCCACCATTTCATGCAGATTCTCTCCAAACCTTTCAAGTACCAGTTCCTGCATGCGTTTCATGTGCAGGTATCGCTCTCCGGGCGTATTGGGGGTCTTGTGGTTCATTCTCCCGAGGTAAGCGTCACTCTCCTGTAAATATTTAAGCCCCTCGACCTTATTGCTGTACACCTTGAGGGACCATTCCTCCTTATCATGGAGATGTTCCAGGTAATTTAATAATACAGGAAGATGAGGATCAAGGGTGTTTAGGAGACTCCGCTCGCTCCTGAAGAGTGTAAGGAACTTCATTGGCAGAATGGCATAATTTCGCATAATCTCTTCCACCACATACTCATGCTCTCTAACCCTGCTCGTTATCCAGCTAACCTTTTTTGCTTGCTTTCTTAAAGAAGCCGCCTTCCACGCCACCCTGCTGTGCGCCACAACCACACCCCTGTGTGAGAGCAAAAGCACTGGCTCTGATCCTATTCCCCGTATCTGTAGGTCGTGGAGCGAGGGAGAATCTTTGCACAGGCAGTAGACATAAAGGTAAGGGCTATTCACGGCTGTAGCTCCCGTTCTGTAGAAGGGCTGTCGGGATGCCGTATTTTTCCACGTATGCGTCTAAGCGTTCCGGGCTGCAGCTCCTGTTCCATAGAAGAGCTGCCCAGGTGGCGTTGCGCATTTATTTCTTCCAATGCGTCCTTGAAGTGCTGCGGAGTTATATTTAAGCCGTGCGGCACAGCCTCCTTCTCTCCCTTCTCAACCAGGTTTCTTATGGCAGTCATCGTGGCCCTGCGGCAGAGGAGTTCTATGTCGGCCCCGCTGTAACCTTCGGTCTGTCTCGCCAGTTCATCGAGTTTAACCCCTTTCGCCAGCGGTCTATTTTTGGTATGTACCTGGAAAACCTTCAGCCTGCCTTCCAAGTCGGGTAGGGGTATCTCAATAGTGGCATCGAACCGGCCGGCACGCAGCAGGGCGGGGTCAAGGATGTCTACTCTGTTGGTGGCGCCCAGAACCAGTACGCCCTTCAGTTCCTCTATGCCGTCCAGTTCGGTAAGCAATTGGCTGACGACCCTCTCTGTGACCCTGGAATCGGACTCCCCAGCTCCACGGTGAGGGGCGATAGCGTCTATCTCATCGAGGAATATGATGCACGGGGCCGCTTGACGCGCCTTGCGGAAGATGTCTCTTACAGCCCTTTCGGACTCTCCTATATATTTGGACAATAAGGCCGCTCCTTTTATGGAAATAAAGTTCACTCCGCTCTCTCTGGCCAGGGCCTTTGCCAGCAGTGTCTTGCCCGTCCCGGGTGGGCCTGACAAGAGGATTCCCTTGGGAGGACTGAGACTAGCGTGTTTGAAGAGTTCATCATATCTTAGCGGCCACTCTACTGCCTCTTGGAGTTGTCTCTTTACGTCCTCCAGCCCTCCGACATCCTCCCAACCAACTTCCGGCACTTCCACGAAAACCTCCCTGATGGCAGTGGGTTCTATCTCTTTCAGGGCTTGCAAAAAGTGTTCCATACCTACCTTCAGGCTCAGCAGGGTATCGGCCGGGACGTCCGCCTGCTGGAAGTCCATTCCCGGCATGATGTGGCGCAGACAGCTCATTGCGGCCTCTCGGCAAAGGGCCTGTAAATCTGCCCCTACGAAACCGTGTGTAATCTCTGCCAGTCTGCTCAAGTCTACGTCCTCCAACAGCGGCATGCCCCTGGAGTGTATCTCCAGAATCTTTAGTCTGCCATTCTTGTCTGGTATGGAGATGGTAATCTCTCTGTCGAAGCGTCCTGGGCGCCGGAGTGCGGGGTCGAGCGACTGGGGGATGTTGGTAGCCGCTATTACTATAACCTGTCCCCGTTCCTTCAACCCATCCATAAGCGCCAGAAGCTGGGCAACCACCCTTTTCTCTACTTCTCCCAGGACCTGCTCCCTTTTGGGTGCAATTGCATCCACCTCGTCGAGGAATATTATGGCGGGGGTGTTCCTCCCTGCCTCTGCGAAGATTTCTCTTAATCTGGCCTCGCTTTCACCATAGAACTTATGGATAATTTCCGGCCCGTTGATGGAATAGAAGCTGGCATCAGTTTCATTGGCCACCGCCCTTGCTATTAAGGTCTTTCCGCAGCCCGGCGGCCCACAGAGAAGAACCCCCTTCGGCGGGTCTATGCCCAGACGCTCAAAGACCTGTGGGTACTTTAAGGGAAGCTCTATCATCTCTCTTATCCTTCTTATTTCACTCCCCAGCCCACCGATGTCTTCGTAGGATACTTTGAGTCTGGCCGGTTTACCGGGAACCTTTTCCTCTATCCTCAGAGAGGTGGATGGCTTGATCATTACCACGTCTTTGGGGACTGTGGACTCCACAAGGAACTCGTTGTAACGGCTGCCGAACAGGGTGGCCCTTATCCGGTCTCCTTCTAAGAGGGGCAGACCATCAAGGAGAGTACCGATATAACGATTGTCTCTTCCAATTAGTCCCGGAGTCACCGGTGTAAGCTCTACCTTATCAGCAGGCAACCATTGAACCTTTCTGATGGTTACCTTTTCATCAAGGTGTACCTGGGCATTGCCCCTTATAAGGCCGTCTATCTGGATGCGGGATTTACCCCTCTCTTCCTTGAAAGTGGGCATTAGACGGGCAACGGTGCGGCGTTTGCCCACAATCTCTACCACGTCTCCTATTTCCGCATCCAGGGACTCTATGTCTGCGGGGTCTATCCGGGCTATGCCGCGGCCTACGTCTTTGTTCATGGCCTCCGCCACTTTAAGTGTCAGATGGCCTTTTTCTGTAGTCTTGGTGGTCATGGGTTGTAAGCTCTTCTTCCATTACCTAAGCACCCGCACAAGCGGGCTGATTTGTCAAACCCTATCATCTGGGAACTTACAGACTTGAGTTACGTCCTTGTAGAAATAGTCACGGACAGGGATAAACCCTGTCCCTACAACACCTGCACTTTTTGCAGGGACAGGCCGTAGAGAAGCAACCGCCCCATCCCGTAGGGGCGTTCAATCGAACGCCCCTACAAAGACAGGGATAAATCACGCCTGAGGCGGAGAAAAATCCGTTTTTTGTAGCGTCTGGCTTCGGCCGTGAGCTCAGCCGAACGGTCTCCGCACCAGACGTGATACGTTTGTCTGTAGTTGCCCCATTCATGGGGCATCTCATAGGCTCGATGTCACGCCAGAGGCGGATTCGCCTACGGCGAAAATCGAGCAACTACATTTGGTTATAGTTCGTCCGATACGGAGATCGGACTCTACTTCTAGATTCTTTGGTCGCTGCGCTCCCTCCGAATGACAGTAGTGCAGACTTTTTCAGAGACCTCATTTCATGAACTTTACTTCCAAGACGCCGTTCCTCAGGGAATAGCTCATCTTTTCCTTTTTAAAGGTCTTACCCAACAGAATTTCCTTGCGGTATTTCTTGTCGCCTGTCCTGGCGGAAAGCTCCAAGATATCTCCATGAAGTTCTAATTTAAGTCCCTTTTCCTCCACCCCTGGCAACTCAACCACTACCAAGAGGTGGTCTTCTTCGTCAAAGAGGTCCACGATGGGCTCCCTTTCTTCCGATACCACAGGAGCCCCTTTGGGGGGTCTCTTTATATTTCCGAAGGGTTCAAGCCTGACCTTCCGCTCCCCTCGGGCCCCGCCTACCTTCACGGAAAAGCCGTATACGCCTTTCAGTTCCTTTTCTCCGAATTCTCCCGTTTTTTTGAGTTCTTCACCCTTTTCGGCCAGTTCGGACAGCTTCTCTACCAGATTCCCCAGTCCGCTGAGAAACCCTCCCAGTCCCAGGTCTATATTCAGGTCTTGCGGTTCCTTTTGAGATTTTTCGTTATCTTTTTTCTCGGTCACGGTGATTCCCTCCCTAGGGATACTTCCCCAGTTCCATTAAACCGGCTAATACCATATTGTTTAATCTTGTAATGCAAGGTGCTGTAATCAATCCCTCGCAGTTTTGCGGCCTTACTCTTATTTCCGCCCGTCTGCTTTAATGCCCCCAGGATGGCAGTTCTTTCTGCGGCCTCCACTGCACGTTTCCCTATGGTCTTAAGTGAGAGGCCGTTTGCTGTAAGTTCTTTCCCGCTGTTAAAAGGCTGGATGAGGTCGGGGTGGTCCTGGGGGATAAGGAGGTGTTTGGGTTCTACGAGGTGGTCACTTAGTAATACAGCTCTTCTCACGACATTTTTCAGTTCTCTCACGTTGCCGGGCCATGAATATGAGAGGAGGCATTCCACTGCCTGCTCTGTAAAACCCTTTACTCCTTTGCTTAATTCTCTGTTTGTCGTTTTGAGGAAGTGCTGAGAGAGCAACAGCAGGTCGTCTTTTCTTTCCCTTAAAGGCGGTATTTCGATGGTAAATTCGTTAAGGCGGTGATAAAGGTCTCTTCGCAGCCTGTGTTGGGTAAGGAGGTCTTCCAGTTTCTCGTTGCTGGCGGCAATTACCCTGATGTCCACTTTGTTATCCTGTTTTCCCCCTACGTGTCGTACGCACTTTTCTTGGAGGGTTCTTAAGAGCTTGTTTTGCATGGACAAGGGGATGTTGTTTATTTCGTCCAGGAAGATGGTCCCCTCATTGGCCAATTCAAACTGTCCCTGTTTGGTGACGTATGCGCCGGTAAATGCCCCTTTCTCATGCCCGAATAGTTCGCTCTCCAGCAAGTGCTCTGGTATTGAGCCGCAGTCAACAGTAACAAAAGCCTTATCTTTTCTTGGGCTAATGTTGTGGATGGCCCTGGCTACCAGTTCCTTGCCCACACCCGTCTCTCCGCAGATGATGACCGCAAAATTAGTGCCAGCCACACATTTTATCTGTTCGATGACCTTTTTTATGGGTTTGCTTGTGCCCATGAGTTCAAAGAGGGTGGCCCTTTCTTCCAGTTGCGACCTTAGTGTGTTTATTTCCTCGCGCAGTTTATGCTCCCCAACAGCCTTTTGGACACGGAGAAGCACCTCCTGATTTTCAAAGGGTTTGGTGAGATAATCATAGGCCCCCAGCTTCATGGCCTCTACGGCGCCACCAATCTCTCCGTAGGCGGTAAGGATTATAATAGGGATATTCAATCCTTTCTTTTTAACCTCTTTCAGCAGGTCCAGACCGTTCATTTCCGGCATCTTTATGTCCAGGATTACGGCGTGGGGACGAGACTTTTCCATCTGTTCAAGGGCCTCTCTCCCGTTAACTGCGGATAGGGAAGTATAGCCCCCTTGCTTCAATACCTTGCTCAATATCCAGTGGATATCCTCCTTATCATCCACGATTAATACCCTCTTACCCTCTTTCATGATTTTGTCCCCCCCCGAGACATTATTGAGGCCTCTGAAAAAGTCTGTATAACTGTCATTCTGTCGGAAACGGAGGGGCGAGGTCGCCTCGCCCACGATAAGGGCGGGGCCGCTCGCAGCGGTCGCACCGCCCCGCCCCTACAAATCGCTCAGAATGACAACAGAGTGTTAAGAGATCTTTTCAGAGGTTTCTTATTATTCCTTTTCATTCTTAAAATGGTTCAAAAGCGGTTCCACACGGATGTCCTTTGCCAGTTTGGTGTGGACCTGGTGAAGCAGGCCCATAAAAAGGACCCCCGTCTCTCCGGGCAATAGTGTCTCATTTATCCTCTGTGCTATGAAGCGGTCCCTTTTCTCAAGGTTCTCTCTTACCACTTTTTTGTAGTCCTCACGGGGGCTTTCCCCCTGTCCGAGGTTTTTTGTGATAGTATTGTATTCTTCCTTGAGCAGTTTTGGGTCTTCTGTGCCTAACAGTTCTGCCCCTTGCTTGACCAGTTGGAGGATGATTTGGTGATTTCGGCCCCCTCTATTGGCAAGTTCTGTGGTCAGCTCCAATTCTCTACCGCATATGGGGAGGCCGTCTTGATAGACCTTATGTATAGGGGTCTTAAGTTGATTTAGCCTCCTTTCTATCTCGGTCCATAGTTTCTCTACCGTTTGCCTGTGTTTAAGCCATTTGTCGCCGCTAAATTTTTTTATGTATTCCTCCTCCAGCCGGGGGCTGAGGGTGCCCATATCTGTCTGGGTATGGATTATTGGCACATATATTAACTTCCTCATAGAACACCTTCTAGCTGGGTGCCGTCATGATACCGGCAGCCTCATTTTTTAAAAGCCTTCTTGACGACAGCCTTTACAAAGTCTGCATCAAAGGGCTTGGTTATGTACTCATACGCCCCCAGCATCATAGCCTCCCTGGCGGTTTGGAGGTCTCCGTGGCCCGTCAAGACTATCACAGGTAATTTGGGCGCTATATCCCCCAGCCTCTTCAGTACCTCTATCCCCCCCATCTCCGGCATAATCAGGTCCAGAATAACCAGGTCTATACCCCCCTTTTCAACCTTCCTGAGGGCCTTCCGGCCGTTTTGTGCATCCATGACGTTGTAGCCTTCGTTTAAGAGAATTTTGCTCAGCAGCGTGACTATTTCCGGGTCATCGTCTACGACAAGTATGGTATGCTTATTGGACAGTGGAGTCTTTTCTGGCTTGCTCATTTTCCGCTTTCTTATCTCGTGTTAATTCCAGCTGCAGGATACCGTTCCTGTAGGAAGAAATAAGGCAGAACGGGGTATACGTGTCTGTCTCAAAGGGCAAAAGCAGCTCTTTATAGTATTTGACATGACCGCTCCTGGTCATGGTATCCGCCTCCAGGCGAAGGATGTCGCCGCTGATGTCAATATGTATATCTTTTTCTTTGGTGCCTGGAATCTGGGCCACAACCACTATTGAGTCAATTTCACGAAAAACGTCAAGGTGCGGCTGCTCCACTTTTAACACATCTACATTTCGTTGAAAACGAGTGAAGTTGGGTTCCGGGGTAAAGAGCCAGGCCCTGCTTATTTCTCTTGATAAACACGTCTTTCTGGTAACCGTTTTTGATCTGGCTGGTATAGAATGAATACCCCCTATAGTCATTCTCATCCTGAGCGCAGGTTTGTGCACCTTGAGTGCAGTCTTTATGTGACGCAGTCCTTTGTGTGCCATAAGACCTTAATCCATAAATTATTGCCGTTTTACTCGTTCGTAATTTTTTTTCCTCATGCAATTCCTTCGCCAGACGACTATTGTGAGAATTCTACGGAATTATTTCCATATAGTATGGAATATTTTCTATCTGTCTGTCATTATCGTGTTCTGTCACATCCGAAACCTTGTGACCAATAAATGAGGGACTGGAGGACTGCAGGGCCACCCTGACAACAAACAATTCTGTTGTACAGGAACTAACCTTTAGAGACCCCTGAAAACCCTGTATTTTCGTCTATTACATTCCATTTGTGGCAAAGGACAGAACCTTTACCCTATATCTTCTAAATATAGCCTGGCGCACTGCCGCCAGGTTAAACACTTGGCAGGGATTACAGATACGCCTGCTCTTGCGGGAACAATATTTTAGACCTTTTCAGAGGTCTCCTTATGTGAAAGGTCCAAATTCCGAATGGGGTTCCTGTGAATCAGATATTTTGACCCCGTAAGGTTACTCGGGGGCGCTCTCGCAGGCTACACGTCAGTGGTTCAATGCAAATCATCAAGCCGGATGGCGCAACGAATTGCGCCCCTACAGGTACTACTGCAGGCCACACAGTAGCGGTTCATGCAGCCCCCCTACCGGGCATCTAACATGTCCTGCACAATTCTAGCCAACTTGTGAAGATCAATAGGTTTATTGAGAACAAAGTCCACATTCGGAACCTTATTTCTTAAGACCTCAGGCATATCCGTCCAGCCGGTGATTATGCCGACCCTCGGTCTCTTATCAAAAGTCTCCAACTCGTCAATTACGTCCCATCCGGACACGCCGGACATGGCGAGGTCGCATAATATTAGATCAAAATCTTCGCTCTTAAGCAGCTTCATGGCCTCAGCGCCGTTGTCAACAGCTTTAACAATATGACCCTCTTTGGAAAGAAATTTGTCAAGAAAACTAATTATCTCTTTTTCATCGTCTATCACCAGGATACGATAGTTCTTAGCTCTCTTAACCGTGACCGGCTTAGGTGATGTCCGTGGATGAACGGTCTTAGCGGCCTTCGGAAAGCTCAGGGTAATCGTGCTGCCTGTCCCTTCCCGACTTTCCACATCTATCTTACCGCCATGTCTTTTAACGATACCGTATGCAACGCTCATGCCCAATCCAGTCCCTTCCGGCCCCTTGGTGGTGAAAAAGGGGTCAAAGAGCCTCTTCTGTACATCTTTTGACATGCCTGTGCCGCTGTCGGAGATGCTGGCAAAGACAGCGTCGTTACTCTCCCACGTGCGAAAAGAAAGATGTCCACCCGTGGGCATTGCATCCAGGGCGTTATTTATTATATTTATCAGCACCTCCCGCAACTCATGAGGACTACCCAGTACGGGCGGCGTTGACCTGAGGCCCTCCAGGTCTATTTTGTAGGCTATCCTCTTGCTCTGAGCCATGTCCTTCCATCTGGGTCTTGAGAAAATGACCACCTGTTTTATAAGTTCCCTTAGGTCCACAGGCTTAAACCGAGAGGGGGTTCTCTCCACTTTGGTAAATTCTTGCATCCTGCGAATGGTCTCAGTGCCGTCAAAGGTAACCCTACGAATGATACGGAGCCCTTCCGTTAACTCCCCATGGTCTCCATAGCTGTCCTCCAACAACTGTACGTTGCCCAGGATAATTGCAAGGATATTGTTAAATTCGTGAGCAATTCCCGAGACCATCTCTCCCATAGCCTTTAATTTCTCTGCCTGCAAGAGCACCTCTTCCATATGTCTGCGCTCGGTGACGTCCTTCTTCACGGCAAGGAAATTAGTAATGACGCCCTCCACGTCCTTGATAGGCAAGATGGATGCTTCTTCCCAATAGAGGCTGCCATTCTTTTTTCTGTTACAGAATTCTCCCCGCCATTTATCACCGGATGTGACAGTCTTCCATAACCGTTCGTACTCCTCCGGCGGTGTCTCGCCCGACTTTAATATCCGGGCATTTTTTCCGATAACATCTTCAGATGTATAACCGGTCAGTTGCGTGAACATTGGATTGACGTATTCTATGTTGCCTTTCGAGTCGGTAATCATAATCATGGCGGGGCTTTGCTCTAGGGCGTAAGACAGCTTGTGCAGTTCCTTCTTTAACCGCTTGCTTTCGGATTCTATGGCTCTCAGTTCAGTAATCTGCCTCCGCAAGGATTCCACTTCTTCTAGGAGCACCTCTTTTGTCTTTTCTTCATCTTTCATTTTGTACCCTTGGTAGGTAAGCGTGGGGTGAGCGAGGAGAGTATCGCCAGTCCTCTTTTGAACAGAAAGTATCCATCGTGTGGTAAGCCCCGCAGGTGTCTGTGCAAAAATCATTGCCGGGAAGGAGGATACGTATTCGCACGATCACCTCTCAGAATCGTTTTAAAACCCCTTTTAATTTTTAAAAAATAGGGTCTTAAACGGTAGTAAAGATTGCAATGAAGAGATGATTTAACGAGCCTTGGGTAAGCTGCATGGCACTTATGACCCCACATTACATTCGTTAAATAATTGGTAGACTATTGCTGCGGCCGCATTGGTGTGATAATCCCCTGCAAAGGGAGTACCATATTTATAGACATTTTGCAAGGCAGAAAAGTCGCTGAACCTTAAGTAATACAGCTTGATTTTCGCATGTAAAACGTAGATTATTGTGAACACACTAAAGGTGGACTTATACCCGACGAGTCTGACATAGCTAATAAGCAAACCTATATTGCGAGGCAAGTGTTATGAAAACATGGCTCTTTTATTCATTATTAACGCTCGTCTTCTGGAGTGTGTGGACGCCTATGATAAACTACTCCACCCATGCCCTGGGTAATCCCTTTCGGGTCTTGGTCTTTGAGTCAATGGGCTTTCTGATAGTGCTCTTCTCTCTACCTTTTGTCATGAGCTTTGAGCCCACCACCCCTTCTACCAGGGCGGACGTGGTTGCATTCGGCGCCGGATTCTTTGCGGCACTTGGTACGCTGGCGATAATCTATGCATTCAAGAATGGGGGCGGACCTGAGATTGTAACTCCCCTTGTGAACCTCAGTCCCGCCCTCACCGTGTTATTGATGTGGCTGTTTTTCGGTGCAAAACTGAATATAATGCAGGGGCTTGGTGTAACTATGGCCGTCGTGTCTGCCGTCATCATCGCAAGATACTCCCCGTAAAGCTGTAGGGGCACGACATGTCGTACCCCTACCTATAGATTCTTCGCTTCGTTCAGAATGACAGAGGGTGTTGGAACAACTTTTTCAGAGCGCTCAAGAAAATATCATGAATATAATTCTCATTGGTTTTCGGGGTACGGGCAAAACGGCTGCGGGTAAACTCGTTGCAAGACGGCTGGGATGGGAGTTTATTGATGCCGATGACTACCTTGAAAAGAAAACAGGTAAGGGCATAGCAACTATCTTTGATGAGGGAGGAGAGAAATTATTCAGGCAGATAGAGGAATCTGTAATCGCAGAGCTGTGCGGGCTTGAGCACAAGGTCATCGCTGCAGGCGGCGGGGCGGTGCTCAGCAAGAAGAATGTAAAAAACATGAAAAAAAGCGGCATGGTAGTCCTCCTGGAGGCCGACGCCGACACCATATATGAGCGCCTCAAGGCCGATGCAAAGACCAGGAGTCAGCGTCCAAGACTTACCGACAAGGATATGCACGATGAGATAGTCCATTTACTCGATTACCGTAGGAAATACTACGACAAGGCCGCCGATTACAGAATAGACACCTCTCAGCGGCCTCCGGAGGAGGTGGCTGAAGAGATAGTAACCGCCTTTGAAGAGAAATTAAGCACGTAATCCGTCCCCCCTCTTTTTCTTGACCCTAAAATCCATAAATGATAGATTAGCGGCGTCTTACGCGGGAAGAGCCCTGAAAAGGCCACTTAACACCATGTCATCATTCTGAGTGAAGCGAAGAATCTGTTTTTGTAGCGTGCCCGCTTGTCTGGCACGTTAAACGTGTGAGGTAAACTCGCACGCTACATCAGGAGATTCTTCGGTCGTTTCACTTCCTCAGGATGATCTGCCTAAGGCGGATGTGCACTTTTTCAGAGGTCTCGATGTGTAGAAAAAGGAGTTTTTGGAAGAGTAGAGATGTCAGAACTTACCCATTTCGACGAATCGGGGGCGTCCAGGATGGTAGATGTGACGGGAAAGGACGCCACGGAACGTGTGGCCACTGCCCATGCCAGTGTCACCATGCGCCCCGAGACCCTCAGGCTCGTGCTGGACAAAAAATTAGCCAAGGGAGACGTACTTGAGGTGGCAAGGGTAGCCGGCATAATGGCTGCAAAACAGGCGAGCGGACTCATACCAATGTGCCATCCGTTGAACCTCAACTCCGTTAAGATTGACTACACAAACAACGATGTGGACACCGTTGAGATACTCTCAGAGGTGCGGGTGACGGCGCGCACGGGCGTTGAGATGGAGGCACTGGTAGCCGTCAGCATCTCTGCCCTCACCATATACGACATGTGCAAGTCTGTGGACGGGCTATGGTCATAGGCGACGTGCATCTTGTAAAGAAATCAGGTGGCAAGAGTGGAGAATTCACCTTTCCCGCCTGAAAGGATTTCTGTTAGAGTTGGATAGGGTTTGTCATATCGTTGTTTGGCTGTGGTTTCCACGACTATAACCTGCGGAAAATACTTGTGGACAGCGTTCAATAGACCTTTCCGTGAGTTCTTCATTTGTAAAGGCATTCTTTGTTAAATAATTGCATCAGACCTATTGAAAAATATGAAGTAATCTTACGTTTTGTCGTTGCGAGGAACGGGAGTGACGAAGCAATCTCGCAAGTGATTTTCACCAGAGAACATGAGATTGCTTCGCTTCGCTCGCAATGACAGCTTTTGTGCATTTTGCAGAAGGTCTCTACATGTTCACGAAGGACAATTTAAGGAGGCGGTAGATATGCACAGGTTAAGAGAGCCAGGGTTTATTTCAGGTCTTGCCGTTTTAATGATTACAGGGTTGTACCTCTGTATGCCGGCTGGCGAAGGCTCCCCGCTAGACTTCTTGAGCGGTAAGAAAAAGGAAATGGCCGCAGGGGGGTCCAAAATGTCTACCCAAGAGCTTTTTGCCGGGCTTAGAAACGAGGCACTTGGACCCGATGACTGCGGCAGGGTATTCCCCATGGGCGGTCTGACGGCCACGTATACCGGTCCGGAAGAACTATTTCCTGCGTATGGAAAGTACGGGAACTTGTTTTATTTCCTGCCACTGATACGCTGGTATGACCCAAATCATTACTATAACAGCCCGGATTTCCACCCTGAGAGTCCAGTACAGGGAAAGTACGACAACAACGGCTGCATCCTCTGCCATACAGCACAGACGCCCGGAATAGTAGCCCAGTGGAAGCGCAGCAAACACGCAATTCCACACGAAGGAAAGATAATCGGTTGTGACAGATGCCACGGCAATGACCACGAAAACCTTGAAATGCCCTCCTACGATACCTGTGGTGAATGCCACAAAGAGCAGATGGACGGACACAGGGCGGGGGCGGTCGGGTCGCACACGCATGCATACAAAGTCAGCGTCCTTGAGGCCGCCTGGCAGATAGAAAAGCCGGCGGAGGAGGTCTCCGGGTGTGCAACCTGCCACGCCATTGTCGAGAACAGGTGTGACGGCTGTCATACCAGACATGAGTTCTCCGTGGCTGAAGCCCGGAAGCCCAATAACTGCGGAGTGTGCCACACCGGACTCGACCATTATGAATACGAGATGTACACCCAGTCGTATCACGGGATGTTATACGAGGCAAACGGCAACAAGTGGGACTGGGATATGCCCATGAAGCCCGAAAACTATCAGGCGCCGACCTGTGCCTACTGTCACATGCAGGAGGGCGAACATGAGGTGATGAAGGCCTCTACCATACACTCCAACATGGGAATAGCGCTGGTCGACAGGGGTGCCCCGCAGTACAAGGAGAAGCGTGACGGATGGGTCAAATTGTGTCAGGGATGTCATTCCCCCAGGTTTGCCGGCGATCAGCTCGAGGCCATGGATGAGGCCGTCAAGGTGAGCTTTACCAAGTATCGTGAGGCCGTAAGCATAGTCGCCGACCTATATCAGGAAGGGCTCCTAGACCCCATGCCGAAGGACCTGGCTCCAGATTGGACGGGACACTACACCTTCAGCTTCTTCCCGGGCGGAGAGGCCCGCATGCACAACACTTCAGACATAGAACGGATGAACTTTGAGCTCCTTGTGTACGTTACTAACGCCGTGTATAAGGCTGTGGCACACTTTGCCTGGTATAATGCCACCTATGGCCTTGGAGCCTTTAAACAGGACCGGCTGCTGACTGAGATAAAAGCGGAAGCCAGCCGGTTAAGAAGGTTGGCGGCCGTTGAGAAGAAGCTTGGCATAAATCACGAGCCGGATGAATTCTGGAGACACGGGGAGTATACTGACCTGCTTCTTGGTTGGAAGATAAAGAACGGAGAGATGGCAAAGACTGCCTCAGGTGAGAAGCCGCCCTGGTAAGAAGACCGGTAAGGGTGGCACGACTTCTTCCGTGCCACCCTTACCCTGCATGTTTATTGTCCCATCAGCCCCTTATAAATAGCCATCTCCTTTTCCGCCTCCTCTTTCATACCCTTCTTCTCGTACAGGGTCCCCAACTGGTAATGGACCCTTGGATTGCGCGGGTTCAATTCGATGGACTTCTTAAATGCCTGAAGGGCTTCATCCTCTGACCCTTTCTTGATAAGGGCCATACCAAGATTCAAATAACCCATTTCAGGGTGATGGTCAAACTCTATCTGTTTTCCGAACTCCGAGACGGCCTTGTCAAGGTCGCCCTTCTTTATGTAAAGCGCACCCAGGAGTGAGTGTATGTTACCCTTATCGGAATAGTCTTTTAGATAGGCCTCACTGAGCGCAATACCCTCGTCCACCATGCCCTTATCATAATATGCCAGTACGAGTTCGTAGTGCACCCTGGGGTGGTTGGGGTCTAGCGCCAAGACCTTCTTGTATTCGGGGATGGCATCATCGAGTTTGCCCGTGTCCACGTAAACGAGTCCCAGCTCGAAGTGGGCACCGGCAAAATTCGGGTCTGCCTCTATGGCCTTTTTGAATTCGTCAATGGCGTTATCGTACATGCCGAATTCCGCAAACTTGTGGCCCTGTAAAAAATGGGTCTGGACCTGGACCCCGGAGAGGTCCTTGGACGCACCCTGCTCGTCCTCAGCCCTCAAAAACGTCCCGTAAGAAATGCCTGCAAGCGCTATTACACACAACAAACCTCTTCGCATTAGATTCTCCAATCTTCTAAAAAACAACAGATAAGGGGTCCATTATCCTGGGAGAGACACCCTTATCCATACTTGTCCCGTCAACAAATAAAACGTAGCCGTATCTGCCGTAGTGAATCAATTTTTGCCCGGTTGCACTAACGGCCTCCGGGCTGAGACCGAAGAAGATGCATACCGCACGTCCCTTATTATATGGGTTAGACAGACAAAAGAACAGAGATGCGCCTTCTTCATCGTGTTTCGTTTCGTTCAAGATAAAGGACTTGCCCTCGAATTTCAAAGGAGGCGGAACGGCCTCCAGCAGCCTTTTTACCACAAGATTATTATCCGGACCACCCAGCAGGAAAAGCCCCTTGGACAGGTCTTCCTCGTTTACTTCCGCGTCTGGTTTGATCGGCGCAAGGTGCTTGAGCTGGTGCGCCAAGGCCTTGTACTCCCCGATAAGGCGGTCGTTACCCTTCGTGGGATAAACGATCAACATCTCCCTGTCTCCAAGCACCTTGTCCAGCGTGGGTGGGATTTCTTCGGCAAGGAGATGCCGGAACACGTCTGCATCCTGGTCCACGGACAGTCCCTTGGGCCTTGATTCAGAAGATAGTGAATACCTCTGACGCGGCAGGTTCATCTCAAGCTCGTGTCTGTGTCTTTCACCGTCTGCGGTAACCAATGCCACGGGTACCAGAAGGCGGTAAACGGGGGGCCTCTGAGACAGTTCAAAATTCACCTTGTACGTGCCGCCCTGTCCCGCTACCTCCACCGCTGCACTCGTGAGTTCCAGCAGGGGTGCACCTTTCTCGAGGACCCATTGCCTGAAAAACCAGTCCAGGTCTCTTCCCGAAACCTCTTCGAAGGTCTTTTGGATGTCCTGCCAATTAGTCTGCTTCCACTTCCTCTCTCTGTAGAGACTCCTCAGAGACTCGGAAAAGTTATCCGGGCCCGTCAGTGTCTTCAGCATATGGAAGACCATGGCGCACTTACCGTAGAGTATAGACCTGACGGCCTTCTCAGTTCGTGGGACGCCGCCCTCAGTGAAGCCCTCCAGGGAGAAGTCAATCTCATCATAGATATGATTAGAATACGTCCTTAGAATATCCATGCGGTATTCCGCGGCAGAACCGGAGTTTATCAGCTCCTTGTAGTGATAATCCGCCACATAAGTCGTCAGTCCCTCGCACCAGTTCCCATGGGCAGGGTCGGTAAATACCGAGTTCCCCCACCAGTTGTGCGCAACCTCGTGCCCCAGGGATATATGCACTATAAACGGCAGTTTCAGGGCGGCCCTTCCCAGAAGGGTGTACGAGGGCATACCATAACCAGTTGGGAATAGATTTTCTACTACCGCAAACCTGCTGAACGGGTACGGACCGAACATCTCCTCATACATTTTCAGGTAATACTTTGTGGCGTCAACGTAACTCTCGGACAACCCCTGTTCTTCAGGGAAAAAATAGGTGTATATGTCTATGCCGTCGTAGATATCGTGAGTAACCCGATACCTGGCAGCCAACAGAAAGCAGTTGTCGGAGGGGTAATCCGCCTCCCACGTAAAGAGGGTTGTCTTACCCTCTTCCCTTCTAGCTACCAACTTCCCATGCGTTATCACTTCGTATCCATTCGGCACCCTTGCTGACACCCTGAAGGTGGATAGACTGCCGTCGGGGAGGTCTGTGTACCAATGCGCTGCGGGGGTGAGATATACAAAATCCGGCGTAATGGTGGCCGCCAGTACTCCATCCGAATCCAGCGGTTCGTATAACACGCCGCGGTACGATAAATTTAGGACGATATCATTGCCATTTATTGATGCGGGAAGGTGAACCTCCAGCAAATCTGCATCGGTTGGCACACCCGATTCGCCCGGCTTGACGCCCCCTGTCCGCCTCCACTGAAGGTCTTCAGAACCTACCCTGATATAATCTATGTGCAGGCGGTTATTAAGAAGAAAGGCAACCGTTCTATCCGTCGTGCCGTGTCCTCTGTCTTCAGCCCCTCCTTTTCCCAACTTGATGCTGAGCGTATCGGTAGCATTAAGGCTGTGTGAATCCAGGTCCAGCTCCACTACGATGTCATGCCCGATTATTTCGCAGCCGGCCTCCGTCCGAGGGCATGTTGATAAGAGAATCAAGGTGAGGAGCGATGCTAATATCTTAACACCCAGGCACATTGCAGCGGCATTTTATCAGAAAAACTCATTAGTATAAAGAGAAACCCCAGTCCCTGCGGCGCAAATACCATTTGGGCAAACAACGACCTTTGGGTTGCTGATGTCTTCTTCAACAAGCATGGCAGGGGCAATTCATGAATTGCCCCTGCGACTTCAGCAACAGCCTCTTTCTTGACACTGCCTGACCTATAAATTGTTTGACAATGTGTTTATACCTGTTATATTCTTGGTAACTCGCGTAGTGCGGGCCTGGGAGGTCAGACGGGATTGACCAAGAATATAACAG
>MHZB01000117.1 GCA_001828605.1 Planctomycetes bacterium RIFCSPLOWO2_12_FULL_50_35
TCAAGGAAAGCTCGCATATTTATAGCGGGACATATTGTACCAATACATGCCTTACGGGCAATTCTCTGGATTTTCTTCATCCAGTTCCCATTTCAGTGGATTGTTAATAATGTATCCCCTGATTTCGTTTAAATCCTCTTCATTGCGGATAATATGTTCATAATAATTGCGCTGCCAAACAGGCATACCTGGCGTATTGCGAAATTGATTTATACGTTTTGCTGTGTTCATCTTGTAAAACCCAACGATTTTGGGAATTAGCATTTTCCGCCGCATAATTTTATCACCCTGTAGGGGCAATTCATGAATTGCCCCTACGTTCTGACAGCAGAAGATTATTCACTAAGAATAGATAGCATGGCAGGAAAGGGTGTGAGAGAGACAAGGACACTGAGGATAGATTTGCATGCCCAACCATTATTTCAGCCCCTTCATCCGGCACCCTGCCGCGGCTACTAAGGTCTATCAGGTTCCGTGCGTCCACCCGGCTTGACGTCTATTGAAGACGTCTGAGATTTAGTCCATTGGTCTTTAAGATTATTATAAATCGGTCTTAGAAACATGTCATCCACTCGGTATACCCATGGATAGAGTCTGCCACTCACTGATGCACCGTTCTTTACGGTCAAAGCAGTCTTATTTGTATTTTGCAGAAAGCCCATCCCAAAATATCCCTCGCTATTGTATACTCCGTCACCATTCCAGTTTCCCGTCTTCCACGTAAAAGTAGCATTGCCTACAGCACTACTGGGTACTTTATGTGTCGGCCCTCCCTGGTAAGTCGGATAAGTCCCTCCTATTTGAGCTACGTATGTTGACGGTGGTTGAGTTTTATCCGGCTGCCCCCCATAGGGTTGTGGTTGTAATCCCTTGTACCTTTCATCAGAAAACTCAAAGTAGATACCTCCCCAAATCTTATCTACGTTATCGTATATTATCTCCATCAACTGAGGCACATACGTTACCTGCCTCTGAGGGTTCTGCGTGTAGGTCTGTATATCAAACGAAGCAACCCCAAATTCAGAGACAAATACAGGATGTCCGTTCACGGTCTGATCCTTTCCTACCATTTTAACTGCCTTTTGCATAGCAATCGGGTCGTAAATATTAAATGCCCATACATCAACTTCAGTACCCGCGTCGACAAACCAACTCATTGCCTCCTGGCTTGGGAAAGTCGGCGAGCAAATTAACTGGTTTCCGTTCTCACCGAGTAATTGTCTTACCCTCTGAGCTGCAATTCCGATATTCTCGAAGACCTGCGGATTTCCTTGAGGTGATATTTCATTACCGATAGAGTAAAAGACTACTGAAGAATGATTACTGGTCGACTGAATTATCCAGTCTATGTTCTTATAATACTGCGTATTTTTGAAGTTTGCGTCTGCCGTAATAAAGATAGGTACAATCAACTTAATGCCCAATGAGTCACATTCATTCAAAAATGGCTGATGGTCAACCCACCCCTCCTGACCCTGCCAGAAATACAAACGAAGGAGGTTTACTCCCATATCGCTCAGGGTCTGCAAATCCCCCTGGTTTTTGGTCGATCCGTCCGGAAAGTGGACGGTTCTAACAACACTTTTGTTGTCACCGGCTGGATTCCACAGGGCCTCAAAATCACTGTTCCAGAAGTCGGTAAATCCATATTTCTGTGGCGTACCAGGTGTGAAGTAATCTGTCGGTGTTGGCTGGTAGGCCACTCCATAAATTCCATTAGGAAAATTATTTTGAAGGATTTGAACCGCTTTGCTGCCGGGTATGCCGGCCGCTTCAACCGGTTCAACAGGTTGGGACAAGACAACGATTACAACCACGAGAGCCGCCGAGACGATTTGCAGAGTCTTAAACATATTCTTACCCCCCTTTAGTGTTTTACAGTTACATTCACTGGTTCCGAAAGATCCTCCACACATTCTGGTAAATCCGTCGTGCGTTTGATTACACATCTATTTGTCAAGAACCGATAAAGGCTTACCACACTTCGCAGCTTTTCGCTCCTCGCAATGACAGCTTTGTCTTGCATTTTTTATAGATCATCTCATGAGACCTCTGCCAAAGTCTGACAGCATTTTAAATTTCCCCCTCCCTTGAGGGGAGGGGGAAAGGGGGAAGGTAACTATCCTATTCACTAAGTATACTTAGTATAAGAGAGATACGAAATAGAAGCCGTGTATCACCCCCACCTGTGCCGGAAACGCATCCGCCTCTGGCGTGACTGCCCTCCCCCCTCAAGGGGGAGGATACACCGTGTTGGACTTTGTAGATAGAGTTTTGCAGAGGTCTCCTCATATCAGTCTCAAAATCCCCTCTATACTGGAACACACGCACGAATAGTTTAGTACAGGGCGTTGGATAATTACCAGGGGGGTTTCTGTTTCCAGGCAGGCGTCAACCTTCTCCCGCGTCTTTGCCTCTCTGCCGCCGTCTTTTGTGACGACTACGTCAACGTTAAAGTCACGAAGGTTCACTATATTAAATTCCTTTGAAAAGGGGCCCTGGAGGGCAATGATATTCTTCGGCAAGATTCCCATTTCAATGCACCTGCTTATGTGTTCGGGCATGGGAAGGATGCGGACTATGAGTTCGTGACTACTATCGTCCTTCAGCCTGATAAAGTCCTTGATGCTGTTAAAGCCTGTGGTGAGGAGAATCCTTCTACCAAGCCTTCCCGCAACCTCAACGGCCTGGTTAATATTATCAACCTTGTGGATAAGCGGGGAATCCGGCAGGGGAGTGCCCTCTCTCTGGAATCTGATATATTTGATGCCCTTTTTCTCGCAGGCCCTCATGGCGATAAGAGAGGCGTTGACGGCATAGGGGTGTGTGGCGTCTACGATGGTGTCTATACCATTTTCATCAATGAAGTTCGGAAGTCCGTCGCCGCTCAGCCTGCTCCTTACACACAGGTGGCCGAGTCCCATCTCCCGAAATGGTCCTTCACCATAGATCGTTGCAACGGTAGTAAGGACCTTAGCGCCCCTCTCGTGGAGCTCTCTGACTATCTCCCTGCCGTCGGCAGTGCCAGACATTACCAGAATCATGACTTGAAACCCTTAGAAGTGTTGTAGGGGCACGTTGCAACGTGCCCCTACCAGATTCTTCGCTTCGCTCAGAATGACATCGGCCATATACCTACAAGCGGTGCGTCAAGACGCACCCTACATTAAAGTAAGTCCCTACACTATATTTTCAAAAATTCCAATCACAGCTTATAACCTCGTCTTGTTACCATAAAACTGCCGGATGTGAACGTGGTGGAATTGCCGACTATGATTATCGTGGTCATGTCTATCGGGAAGTTCAGCATCTCCGACAGGGTGGTTACTATGACCTCCTGCCCCTCTCGTCCGGCGTCCTTCACGATGCCCACGGGCAGGGTCGGCGGCCTCTTCTCCATAATAATCTGCCGTGTCTTCTCTATCTGCCACGTGCGCTGGGAACTCTTTGGGTTGTAGAGCACGATAACATAGTCGCCCTCTACCGCCAGCCTCACCCTTTTTTCTATCAATTCCCAGGGGGTGAGCAGGTCGCTCAGGCTTATGACGGCGTGGTCGTGCATAATCGGCGCCCCCAGCAGTGCGGATGCGGCGCAAGATGCGGGGACGCCGGGTATTATCTCAACCGCAACCTTTTGATTCATACTATCGGCAAGCTCCAGTACCAGTCCGGCCATGCCGTATACCCCCGGGTCGCCGCTGCTGACAATAGATACCACCTTGCCCTTCGCGGCCTCACGCAGAGCGGCCTCACACCTCTGCCGTTCTTCACCCATACCTGAACTCAGTACAGGTTTGTCGCCTATCACATCCATTACAAGGTTGAGATAGGTCTTGTAACCGGCAATAACGTCTGAGTTTTTCAGCGCATTAAGGGCCCTTGGGGTTATGTCGGCCATTGAACCCGGACCTATGCCTACCACGTTAAGTTTTCCTGGGCGACGGCTATCGTTACCCCGGGAAACTTTTGTTTTCTCAGTATTAATTTCGTCTTCCTCCCTGCCAGGAGCGCCGCCGGCTCACAAACGCCCCAGATGCCGATTTTTTCTTTGACGAACTCAGACCTGCTGAATTCCTTTCCGCACGTACTAATCTCCTCCTTCGAAATTATTCTTAGGGGAACACCCAGTTCACGGACACCTCCGAAGACACCGGGGAGCCGCGCCCTCTCTTCTATAGTAGCCACCAGCCTGACCCTTTCAAGCGGAATATGACACATCTTAAGGCCGGCCAGTACGGCCTCTTTAACGGCCTCGGAGGATACGTCGGCCTTGCAACCTATTCCAATGATTATATCCTTTTTCGCCTCGGTGCCGGTAGTTATAACCGCCTCGCCGTGCAGGGCGTTAGCAACCTTCAGGGCAAGTTCATTTGCGCCTCCCTCGTGTCCGGAGAGTACGCTAACGGCAAACCGTCCGGCGTCGTCCACCGCCACTACTGCAGGGTCTGAGAGTTTGTCCTTTATGTGCGGGGCTACGGCCCTAACCACTATCCCAAGGGCCATAATGAATACCATGCCGTCATATTTATCGAAAATATCCTCCGCAAGGGCACGAATCCCCTGTGAGAACGGTTTCGTATGGGGCTTTGCCTGGTAAAACCTCTCAGGCAGGAACAGGTCTACGCCTTCCCCAAGACCGGATTCCAGCCGTGCTGCAACCTTCAGACCTTCTTCGGAAAGTGTCACAATCGCAAGGGACATCAATTATTCCTTTGCTGTAGATGCGGCAATGAACGTCTGCCTTGATTTCTTGGGCTTCCTGGGTTTTTCCCGCCTTCGACGTCTGGTGAGTTGTACCAACTCATCCAATAATGAATAAAATACCGGTACCACAATAAGGGTAAGGCACATAGAAGAAAACATGCCGCCCGCGGCAACTATACCCATACCGGCCCTTGCCTCAGCGCCGTAACCGAGACCGATTGCAATCGGGAGCATCGCAAACATGGTCGAAAAGGCTGTCATGAGAATAGGACGGAGCCGGATCTCGCCAGCCTGCAGAATGGCAGTTTTAACCTCCTTCCCTTCACGTCTTAACACATTAGTATAATCCACCAATAATATTGAATTCTTTGAGACCAGTCCAAGAAGCAGTATAAGACCTATTACGCTGAAAGCGTT
>MHZB01000118.1 GCA_001828605.1 Planctomycetes bacterium RIFCSPLOWO2_12_FULL_50_35
CTGGTATCAAAAATGGGGAAAATTGTTGAACTGCCAAAAGAGTTACACGAGAAAATAGGTGGTAATGCCAAACATCATGTGTTAAACAATTTCGACTGGGACACAACCACAAATACATTTGAAAGGATCTACACTCAACTGGTGAAGCAATGACATTTGTCCAATCGAGAGATATTTTTCATTACCACCTCTTTTCCCTAATCTGACAATAGTACAATGGCACAGCAACGGTAATTACCAAAGTAGTGGCAATAAGGTATGTGGGGTAATGGACACGTTCTTGTGAACGTCTGCTGTAGGCCCGCCTAACCTTAGAGGGCCCAAAAAACCGCGTATTAGCCAGACAATAAAAACAGGCAGCCATCTGTGGTGTAAGGTCTCTATGTGGTGGTAGGTAAGGCTAGATGAACGTGTAAGAGGACGAGACCATTCTTATTTAATCGAAGGGTTATCGAACTTTGCTTAAAGGAAGGACATTTAGAATAAGAAGTTACTGAGCTAGGATTTCATTAGAACTAAAACTTATTTGAATTACCTGAGATGAACATCTCTTGTATAGGCTGCAGATACGTTGGGCTTGTGGTTGGGACATGTCTGGCCGACCGTGGAAACGAGGGAATGTGCGTTGATATAGACAGCAGAAAGATAGCCAAACTGAGAAGGGGCATAATACCCATCTACGAGCCTGGTCTGCAGGATATGCTCCACAGGAACGTGAAGGAAAAGAGATTGTCCTTCAGTACGGACATGAAAAGGGCAATAAAATCCTCACAGGTCATTTTTATAACCGTGGGAACGCCTCCGGTGTGACTTGTTGCCCTACCCGTCCGCCTCAGGCGGAGACGACTTTTGCAGAGCTCTCAGATAGAAGAAGTAAAAGAATCTATCGGCAGGTATGCAAAGAATGAGGGTATAGATACCATTATGGGCAGCACACATAGGCTAAATATTAAGTTTGAGACAACGGAGAAAATACCAGGAAAGGGTAACGATGAACGACTTGAACTAGAAAAGGCTGTCAAAAACAGGGGACTCTGGGACAAGCTGTCAGAACTGGACACTCATGCCCTTCTAAGGGAGCTAAAAGGAGGTCAATTTGACCCAGATATTGAAGAGGAGCTTAGAAAGTATCTAAAGATGGAGAAGAATATGATTATCCACAAGGCCAGACTGAAGGAAAGAGAGAAATAAAGCCCGTTGATTATTAATGTTGCTTAGAGAATAGAGGGATTATCAAAAACAAATCGAGTTAAAGGGGTTGACTACCACTAGACCCACTTCAAAATTTATGGCAAGAATGGTAAAATAATTCATCTTCAATATGCTCGCCTTTCCCTCTCGAACGGTATACAATTTTTGCGTTTCCCAGGCTCTGCCTGCCAAGGCCCTAAAGGATAACCCCAGTAACAGGTTTATTCGTAAAGGACCGACACATTAAAGTGCATCCTCATTGTCGAAGATAAAGAAGTCCCAAAGACCCATAAACTTGATAAGCTCGGCCAATTGCTGGGTCTGCAATCGCATGTTGTCGACAAGATTCTTGACCTTACAGAAGAGTATGCACTTTCAAGATACCCTGATATCTCTCTGGAAGTCCCGTATTTGGAGTACGATAAAGAGACAGCAGAAAGAAAGGTTAACATAGCAAAAGAAGTCTTTCAAACTCTTAAGAATAGATACAAAGGTATGGTAGATTAAAATGCAGGAGTTAAAGCATCGAGAGCTCTGAAAACCTAGGTATTTTTAAAAAGGATGCCTTTTCGGAAGATATTTGAAGCAAATTGCGACACAGAGGCACGTTGTTTTACATCCATTTTTATTGATTTCCTGGTTCTTCGCATACTTTAAAGACACCGCTTCTGTACTATGCTAAACAGGACAAAGGCTGAGTATGCGTTTGAGGTTCATGGCGCTGGCCAGCAGGAAGAGCTGGCAGCGATTGCGCTCGATGCCTCCGTACTTCACCCTCACGCAGCCGTAGTGTTTCTTGAGGACCCCAAAGCGCCTCTCCACCGCACCCCTTACCCTAGAGATAAATTTATTCCTCTTATCCCGCCACTGGTCAAGGCGTCGGCCGTGCACGGCCTTCTCCATGATGCCGCAGAAGATACCCCTTCTTTCAAGATACTTCCTGCGCTCCTGCCCATAACACCCCTTGTCTGCATAGACCCCCTGCTCATCACCCACGACCAGTTCCTCAAACACCTCGGCGTCATGGACGTGGGCAGGGGTGATCTCTACCTTTCTTATAAGCTCACAGTCTTTATCCGCACTCATATGGGCCTTATAGCCATAGTGGGGCTTGTCCTGTTTTACCGTCCAGCTCGCATCAGGGTCTTTGGCCTCCTCGTGGGGCGGGGACGGCCTGTAGTGGGCCCTTACAAGTGTGGCGTCTACTACTATACTTCCATGCCTCACCACAAGGCCCTTCTCTTCAAGCTGTTTGTTGATGTCTTCAAAGAGCTTCTCGTAAAGTCTATTCCCTACAAGCTTGTTCCTAAACCGGCATATGGTGGTCTCGTCAGGCACGGTGTCTGTCATACGGAGGCCAAGGAATCTCTGGAAGGAGGGCCTGTCTCTGACTGCCTCCTCCGCCTCCGGGTCAGAGAGTTTGTACCACTGCTCAAGAAGGAGCGTCTTGAGTATGACGCGAGGGGAGGGAAGCTGGGTCTGCCCATACTGGGGTCGTAGAGCGCCTCCAGTCTATTCCACGGTCTATCCTGAGCAGGAAGTGGTTTTCGTTGACTCGGCTGGATGCCTGAAGGTCTGCAAAGCCCGGTTGATTGGAAGGTTTTCCCACCATGTAAGTGCCTCTCCTTTTTTCTTTATGTCTGTTCCCCTCGGAGGATATTTATACAACTTCAATCATAAAAATGCTAATCTAAACTGACTTTTGCATGTGGAGTATATAGACATGGATAACACTCTGCATAAGATATTAGGCCTGTTTCTACGGGATAAACTGCCTGCGAAATTTTTTTGGTGGTTGCCAGTGCCAAAATATTACTACCAATCCGCTGCATAGGTTACAAAACTTTTCCAAATAAAAAATGATACCTGTTATCGTCCCCCCCACGTATCCCAAAAGACGCTTATAACCCAATTATAATTAAGCGTAGGTATTTCACTCACCCTTGGACTCATCCGTCTCGTTGACCTCTTCCGGCGTGAAAGATTCCTCTATCCTGTGCTCTTCCTCCACCCATTTACCCAGGTCTATGAGCTTACAACGCTCAGAGCAGAAGGGGAAAAAGGGAAGGTCCCGCGTGGACTTATAAACCAACTCCTTGTCACAGTATCTACAATCTATCTTGGGCATAGTGAGCTACCTGCAAAACTCCGTCCATAAAATCTGCTGCGGCATTCCCTCCGTATTTGAGGGGGATTGGAAACACCAATAGATTTCTTGGGGGGTCCATTTATACAACAGGTTCTTCTTCACCAAGCACGGGGCCGGTATCCAGCCCCTGTGCGGTTTTGGGAGATACTTTCGCAGTGTCTTCGGTGGTCTCGGCAACCCCTTTCGCAGGTCTGTCCTTCCCTTCTGCTGCCGCACCCTCCCCAGCCTTAGCAGCAGTCCTCTTGGAAACCTTAACTTTTGCCGGTCTTAGGACCTTATCATTCAGGAAGAAACCCTGCTCTATCTCCTCGAGGACGGTATGGTGGGGAAGCTTGTCGTTTTCCACCTCCATAATGGCCTCATGCAGTTCCGGGTTAAATGCCTGGCCCTCCTGTCCATGTACGACCTTGACGCCAAAACCGTTAAGGACCTTAAGGAACTGGTCCTGAGTCAGCACTACGCCATGAAGGAATTTTTCAAGGGACTGTGTGTCAGGCTTTCCGACAGATTTCACGGCCCTGTAGAGATTGTCCAAAATAGGTAAAAGCGCGCGCATCACGTCTTGAACTGCCAGGTGGTTCAGCGCCTCCATCTCTTTTCTAGCCCGCTTCTGATAATTCTGGAAATCGGCCTTTGCCCTGAGGAACATGTTCAAATACTCGTCCCTTTCCTCAGCCTTTTTCCTAAGCTCGGCATACTCCTTCTCCGTGAGCTCAACCTTCTTCTCCCCCGGAGCCTCCGCTGCCCCTTCTTTAGGCGCCCCTTCCGGCTGAGGTGATTTCTCGGCCGCAGCCTCCTCTGTCTCGGCAGTTCTTTCCGCTTTTTCTTCTTCAGTCATTATTCAAAATACTCCTTCACCTTCTGTAAAAAGCTCTTCCGCTTCGGACTGAGGTTACTGTTTTCCATACTGGCAAATTCCCTGAGAAGTTCTTCCTGCTTCTCCGTAAGCCTGACCGGGGTCTCGACCACTACCCGCACCAATAGGCTGCCCTTGCCCCATCCTTGCATGGAAGGAAGGCCCTCTCCCTTAACCGGAATAGTATCTCCATACTGGGCACCCTTGGGGATCTTGACCTTAGTAATAGTCCCCTTCAGTGTGGGTACGTCAATTTCACATCCGAGAGCGACCTGGGCGAAGCTCACCGGCAGTTCGCAGACCACGTCACTGCCCTGCCTCTGAAAGATTGGATGGGGCTTCACATGTACATCACAATAAAGGTCTCCGCTGGGCGCACCGTTTTCACCGGCTTCTCCCTGACCCGCGACACGTAGCCTCATACCGTCTTCGACGCCGGCGGGCACCTGCACCTTGATGTGATGCCGCTTCGCAACACGCCCGCTGCCGCGGCACATCTGGCACGGGTGCTCGACTATCTTCCCCTGCCCACCGCACTTGCCACACGTAGTGCGGAGGACAAAAAAACCCTGTGTCCTCTGAACCTCGCCTCTGCCGCCGCATGAGGAACAAGTCTTGGGAGACGTACCTGGTTTAACACCCGTACCCAAGCAGTGTTCACAGGATTCGCGCCTGTTAAGTCCGATGGTCTTCTCCACACCCGTGGATACTTCACGTAAATCCACCTCTATATCCACCCTGAGGCTTGCGCCGCGCCGCGCCGCCGTACGGGTACGGGTGCGCCCGCCAAAAAATTCCTCAAATATACTGCCGCCGCCGAAGACATCGCTAAAATGCTCGAAGATATCGTCAAACGACGTAAAATGTGTCTCAAAACCCTTTATGCCCTCACGCCCGTACGTATCGTAGCGCTTTCTTTTATCCGGGTCGCCCAATATCTCGTAAGCCTCTGCAGCCCTTTTGAAACTCTGCTCGGCGCTTTTGTCCCCGGGGTTTCTGTCGGGATGGTACTTCAGAGCCATCTTCCGATAGGCCTTCTTTACGTCTTCTTGCGAGGCGTTTCTATCTACACCAAGGATGCGGTAATAATCTTCGTCATCCGCCCAGGCCATAAGTCCTTCTCATTGAAAGATTAAGCAACTAAGGCAAAAATAAGTCTGTTAAGTTTTAATTATATTTTTGGCAGGGGAAAAATGCAAGTGGTTTAATCCCCGTTTGCCGAAAACCTCTGCAAAACTCCATCTACAAAGTCTAAAACGGGTGTATCCTCCCCCTTGAGGGGGGAGGGCAGGGTGGGGGTGATACAGGACTTCTACTTCGTATCTCTATACCAAGTATACTTAGTGAGTAGGATAGTCACCCTCCCCCTTCCCCCTCCCCTCGAGGGAGGGGGGAATTTAAAGGTACTGTCAGATTTTGCAGAGGTCT
>MHZB01000119.1 GCA_001828605.1 Planctomycetes bacterium RIFCSPLOWO2_12_FULL_50_35
CTTCCCATATATTTCTGCCCTCTTTAGGCGCAATTATTAGTGCATCTGCCCTTTTCAAGTTAAAATTTTGAGCGTAGTGGAAAGGAAATCCCTGGTATATATCCAGGTTTTCGAAGGAGTTTAGAATTATCTTGGCCTCTGGACAGAACATGTCACGGATAAGGGCAAATTGTGCTGCTGACAGACTAAAAGGTTCTTCTATTATATGAAATATGTCTGGGTTAAATCTTGAGACCCTCCAGCACAGCGAAAAGACGTTGGGGTACACAAACGCCCTTATACGGTCGGTGAAGACCGTATTAAAGACGGTCCACTCATAACAGGAATCCTGCGCTTTTTCTTTAAAACTTTGTAATCTGCACCCTTCAGTCCAGTAAGTGGGTGCAACCGCCAACAGCTTAACACCTTTAAGGGACAGTTCCGTGTAAAGCTTTCTATAAGCAGGCTCAACGGCAGCATGCCAAGTGATGAGCACCTTCATTTGCCTAAACCTTTAGACACCGTTTACGACCCGGGTCTTTGTTTGGATTGTGTTAGCAATTCTGACGCAGCCTGGAATACCTTTTCCATGCTTATTTCTGCCATACATTTGTAGCTGTTGCACTTGTAGGCCCTGCCTTCAAGCCCTTCGAGTGGGTTGTAGCAGGGAGAGCAATCGGCAGGACTTTGTGCGGCCACATTGAGCCTTCCGGGGGGATTTATCACGGAGGCGTCCGTGGGTCCGAAAATAGCAAGGGTTGGCGTACCCACGGCTGCCGCAATGAACAAAGGTCCCGAATCGTTACCTATATACAGATGGCTCATCTTGAGGATAGCCATTGTCTCTATCAGTGATGTTTTACCTGTCAGGTTTAATACCTTGGCCTTTGTCTCCTTGAGGATTTTGTCTGCTGTGCCCGTGTCTGTTTTGGAACCAAGTAACACAGTCCTGGCATCAAAATCCCTTTGCAGTAGTTCGTAAAGTCTCGCAAAGCGCTCGCTGTTCCATCTCTTGGACGGCATCTCTGCCCAAGGGTTACTCCCGCCACCGGGGGAGGAACATACCACCAAAGAAGTAGCGCCAATGCCTTCCCGTCGCAGTAGCTCAGTGGCGCGGTCTATATCCTCCTGTAAAATCTCGATGCCGTCTGGGGGTAGAACCGAGTTCTTAGGCACCCCCAGGACCTCTACCAGGTCGAAGATACGCATCATATGGTGTTTGTTGAGGTCAAAGGGTACCCTTCTTGTGCTAAAAGGGTCCAGTTGTCCACTGTTAAAGGTAATTATCTCACGTATGCCGGCTATATAGCACATCAGCGCAAAGACGGGATTTCTTAGGGTATTGATTGCGACGTCGTATTTCCTCTCCCGCAGCGAATATGCAAACTTTAGGGCAGTGATGCCGTCTGATACCCTTTGCGATATGGATTTACCAGCGCCCAGGTCGGGTGTAACAATCACCTCATCTACATATCTAATTCTCCTAACCAGTGCTTCGCAGGAGTCGGATACCATAAAGCTTAGTCTGGCATGGGGATATGTCTTCCTAAGCATCGCCAGCGCCGGGATTGTTAAGACGATGTCGCCGAGACTGCCAAGCTTTATAAAGAGCACATTTTGGGGGATAATCACTATATAAATAGGAACGTCAATATTGTTTGTGTACGTAACTTCCAGGCAATGAAATATATTTAAGACAAATACTTTAGTTATTGTATGTCAAGCTCTCTAGGGCAATGCACAAGATTCGATATGGTGTTAGTAACCTGGCCTGCTCCACAGCGATACGTCACTCTATTTTGCCCCGCAGGATTTCTATTTCTTTCCAGTTCATAGCATTGCCTAAATAGAGAAATACCGAGTACACAAACAATGCCGAGAGAACAGAGATTGTCCAGGCCCACTCCCGTAAGAGAAATAGAACCCCAAACAGCATTACCACCGGTACTGACATTTTCACGAGACTCTCAAACAAATACATCCTTCCCATCTTTTTATTTATATATACAAACTGTATCAAGAAGATTATTACCGCAGTAATTACTGTCGCAATGCATGCGCCCAAGGCTCCTAGTTTCGGAATAAGCGCAAGGTTCAAGAAAAAGTTTATTATAACACTTATTATCATGGATTTTGCTACAAATCTTTGCTCTCCAATGGCCTCCAATGTCCTGCCGGTGAGGTGCATTAAATATAGCGGCGGCAGCAGCCACACCAAGGCCTTCAGCAGGGCTATGCTTTCGGCATAATCCTTTCCAAACGCAAGCCCTACTGCTTTTTCTGCGGTTACGTAGACCAACAAGGCCAGCGGTATGCTTACTATAAGGAATACCTTAAAGAGTGAATTAAATATCTTCACGACGGCTTCTTTGTTTACGTTCCAAGTTCTTGAGAAGACGGGATATGCGGCAAGGCTCAGACTACTTGCCATGGATACCCAAAGAAAACAGAGTCTGTAGGCTGCGCTGTAATAACCGACCGCCTCCAGACTGCACATCTTGGAAAGCATAATACGGTCCAGGTTAAAATATATCTCCCCCATAATTGCACCTAGAGCGAAGGGGAAAGAGCACCTGAACAGGTTTATCATCTCTCCCAGGTCAAAACCATACGTTATCTTCTCCGTAAAACGGGTTTTATAGGTCACGAAACTTGCTGTAAGGATAATTACACCTGAAAACACGTATACGTACATAAGTTCCGGGAGTTTAACGTTTACAAATATGCATAAAAAGGTTCCTCCAAGCAAAAGTATTCTGTATCCCGTCGCAAGCAGGCCCTCCAGGTCCATGCGCTCTTTGGCCATAAGTGCGGACCTGAATGTGTTCGAAAAGGATAATATTAGAACTGACAGGGTGTAAAGAAAGATACTTTGGCGAATCTCAGCGGTAGGATACAAGTAATTGGCTGAAAAAACGATAGCGATTACAACCACCAGACCTAAGAATATCTTTGATACCAGCACCCTTCCTAAAAAAGAGTTGTTGTCTACCGAACCGGCCGCTACCTCTCTCATCGTGAGCATATTAAGACCGGCGTCCAGGACGTAATTGAACATGCTTACGAAGGCGATGCACAGGGCATACGTGCCGTACCCCTCCACGCCGAGATAGCCTGCCAATAGGACAACAATGGCAAAATTAATTAATTTTTCCGCAGCTTGGGAAAAGATCAGGAAGGAAAAATTTTGTAATATCCTCACTTCATCTCACCCTTTCGAAAGGCCAGTTCGTCCTTCTTTTTTGACTGGAATATTGCCCTCCAGAAGGTAAGGAATAGTATGGAGAGGTCTAATGCCAAGGACCAGTTTTTAATGTAATAGAGGTCATACTCTATTCTCTTTTCAAGGGGTATGTACTCGCGCCATTCGTTTATCTGCGCTAGACCTGTGATACCTGCCAGCACCTTGCTTCTGAGCATATATTGCGGGATTTTGTCCTTAAACTCTTCTATGAAGATGGGCCTCTCTGGTCTGGGGCCTACAAGGCTCATATCTCCTTTCAGGACATTTATCAACTGCGGGAGTTCGTCCAACCGCATCTTCCGGAGATATTTCCCCATCCGTGTGCATCTGGGGTCGTCAGAAGAAGTTGGCCAGATGGCCCCCTCCTTTTCCGCATCTACTTTCATGGTGCGAAATTTCAGGATAGTGAATTTCTCCCCGTTAAGGCTCGCTCTCTCCTGTCTGTAAAAGACAGGTCCGGGTGAAGAGATGAACACCAGCAGAGCGGTAACCACAAACACGGGTAAAAGTAATATCAGGGCAACAAAAGAGACTAAAATATCTACGCCTCTTTTTAAGACCATGTTCCAGCCGTAGAGTGGTGAACCCTGCAGGGTAATGAACGGAAGTCCCTCCAGTTCTTCAATCTCGCTGCGCAATGTGATGAATCTCTGCATGTCCGGGACAATTTTTATGTCAACCGTCTCGCTGCCGATGTTTCTCAGGATGTCCTCCAACCGATGGTAATCCTCAAGGGCAAGTCCAATCACCACTAAATCAACGTCATGCTGTTTGATGATCCTTTGGATGTCCCGGTATCCACCTAGAATCTGCATACCGTGCTTTTGGGTCTTTTGGGCACCGGTAGCCTCAGTAATAAGCCCCACGACATCGGTGCCGGAGATAGAGTTGTGCGACAATTTCTCTGCTATGGTGAAAGGAAGCCCCCCGCTTCCTACAATTAATGCATTTGAGACGGCATAGCCCTTTTGGCGCAGATACCGGAATAGATATAAAAACAGGAACCTCCCCAGGCTGAGTGTAGCGATGCTTGTAAGCCAAAAGAACAGGAGTACAGCCCTGGATAGTTCTTTTCTAACAAAAAAGGTTAACACCACCAGCAGTAAGAACATCACCGTGGAGGCCTTAAAAAGCCTCCAGCGTTCCTTTGGAGCGCCTCCTCCCTTCAAGCCTACTCCAGAAAGCCCTAGGGCCTTAAGTAACACCACCCAGAGGAGTATGATAGGGGGTAAAAGGACAAGGTATTCTTTCAGCGGAGGGACATCATGATAAACAGGCACGAATTCAAGATGGAACCGCAAAAAATAGGCGGTAATCCAGGCGGTGGATATAAACAGAATATCCGTGAAGATAAGTAAACTTTCATAAAATTCAGTCCGCTTCTTAAGCATTTTGGCGTCTTGGCGTGGACGTTTTTAGCAATTCTTGGCAGGCCTCAAATACTTCATCAGTGGTGATGCCCGTAAGACATTCCCGCGTGCCTATCTTGCAGGTCTCCGGTAGCTCTGCAAGATATTGGCGGATACAGGGTTTACAAGGGAGGCCGTTGTGTTCCACAAGTATACTGTCGGTCATGGGAGCCCATTTTATCCCTATACCGGGTCCGAAGATACTGACACACGGCGTCCCAAATAAGTGGCAAAAATGGAGTAAACCCCCGTCGTTTGATATTATTACTGCTGCACGAGATATGACATAGGCCGTATCGCGCAGGCTGCACGACCCTATCAGGTCATGCCACCCGTTCCATGAAGATAGACTCTGGCTGATGACTTTCTTGTATTCCTCTTCGTCCTTCCCACCTAAAAATACAATCGTACAGCCGGATTCTATGCACTTTTTAGCTACCTCTATATACTTTTCGATTCCCCATCTGCGAAAACTTGCCCCAAGTCCGGCGCCGGGGTAGATTGCGACCATAGGTCCATCTTTCCGTATAGAATTAATAAGCCGCTCTATGTCAGGTGAAGGAACATAGCCGTCTAAAATCTCCGGTACGAAGAGGGAGAATTTCTTGTAATAAAGCGAACGTTGTTCCAATCTTCCCTGCAAGGCCAGGACGAGGTCATAAAACATAAGCCTCTCGTTATTTTGGGGGTCGTATTCTACAGGCAGCGCAAACGAGCGGCCCTTCAATGGTGTATGGTACCCTATCGAATTGCCCCTACCCCACAAAAATGCCATCAGCTCGGAGGAAAGGTAATATTGGTCGAAATCTACAGTAACATCTACAGGGTTCTTCCACAAGAAAAATAGAAGGGCCAATAACCCCCTTATACTGGGCGTTATTACGTAAAACTGGTCTATAAAAGGCAGACTTGTGAAGAACTCGGGGTTAATCCTCCTGGTCGTTAGCCAGATGACTTTTGACTCAGGATAGGCCTTCTTTAGCTCTCTAAGGGACGGTAGCAGGCACAGGGCATCGCCCATCGCTGCCAGTTTTATGACACCTATTTTATCCCTCTTACTGCCGGGTGCGCTTTTTCGGACAAAGGCTGCAAGCAATACAAAGATGTACATGGATTTGTCCAACAGCTTAAGCCGTTTGTGAAATGCTCTTTGGTCGCTGTCCTTCGTTGATTTTTTTGTTCCAACTACAGGCATGGGAAAACGGTTGCTGAGATTCGGCATAAGCGGCTCGAATCTGTCAGAGGTGTGCGTGCTGTAAGGCTTCGTATAGGTTCCCATACTATAGATACATAATAGGATAACTGATTTTACCTGGCGTTAAGTTTATATGCCCGCAGGTGCCGCGCATTCTTTCTCTCTGTCCACTCCTTTACAGGCAAAAAGTCTTTATTGTCATCCAAAGATTGCAATACGTTTGGGTCAGTTTCTTCGCTGTAAACGAAGAGATAATCTATCTCACTTTCCCGGGCTATCTTAACAAGGGCATCATAACCCCCGTCTGGCAGAGGCACATACGAGCAATCGGCGTAAAAGGCCACCTTTTGCAGACCCATTATAATTGGAGGTTTTTTGTCAGTTTGGTGTTTTAGCCAATGCCCGGCCTCCTTTTGCATTACCTCGTTCTGTCTTTTTATCTTAGTCGCCTTTGGGAGTGTGAGAGCCGCTAGAACTAAAAGTAAGACCACTGTTGCCCTGTCGGGGCTCATATTAAAGCTCTGAGGGATAACTTTGCTGAGGTACTGGGTGGTTCTCTCCAGCCCCATACCAATCCACATTGCGCTCAATGCCACAAGCGGAAGGAGGTATCTACCGCTTGTGTAGTATGATGACACAGCCAGCATAAATAGTACCGCAAAGTACAGAAAGAAAATAGAAATGACGAAGAATTCACCCGCCGGGCGGCTTGAAGATAGGGCCATTCTAATACTCAAGATGTACTTTAGTATACTTTGTGGACCTTCACGACCTTGCCTGATTGTGAAAAACCCCAAGAGCAGAAAAGGCACAAAGGGGTAGTAGCAGACCTTTATAAATTCCCCCACAATATATAATCCAATCATAGGATAGTTGCCCTTCTCCTTCCAGTCATAAAGCCTTTCTGCGTCACTTTTTTTGTGTTTTATGTCAATGGACTTTTTTTCTGAGGGCTTGGGTACAATCACATACCCTGCAATTTCTCTGGCGCTGCCTTTTTTGGTAATGTGCCAAATACCGGTTTCTTTATGTACAAACAGTATGTACGGCAGAACCAGTATAACCGTCACCAGTGTAAATATAAATGCGTTGTAAACAGGTCTTAAGTCTTTCTTCTCCCAAAATCCTACAACAAACGCCCACGGGATCACTACGAGACATATTCCCAGACCCTCGGGACGGGTGTAGTATGCAAGCACGGAGGAAATCGCTGCCAGTACGGGTAATATCGTGGAGGTGCTGCGTAACATCTCCCAGCTAAGCCAGACTCCGGTAACGAAGAAAAAGATGTAAGTGGACTCCGTCATTATGTCGGCAGAATGGCGGACGTGCGCCGCGTTCATGGCGATAAAGAACGCAGCAAAAATAGCCACACGGTGGCTGAAAATTGATCTTGTAAGGAAGTATAAAGGTATAATCGTCAAAGTGCCAAAGATTAATGACACGAGCTTGCCGGCGGTCTCGAAATCTCCAACAGCCGTATTAAAGAGGGCAATCAGCATGGGGTAAAGGGGGTGGTGTGCCTCTCTCAGGCCCTCTAGGAATTGTCCGGCATAGTAAAGTTGTGAATTTTTGACAAAGAAGTAGCCGTCTGTACCGATGACGGGTGTAAAAAGCGTCACATAGAGCCGTAGCCCAAGGGCAAGCAGTAAAATGTATGCAAGGTGTCGCTTTTCCGTGGGTGTCATGTGCCTAACTTATAAAGTGACACTAATAGAGAAAGGGTGGAAGTATATATTAGCGATAAGATGATCAATAAATGTTTATAGATGGTCCTTATGTCCCTGCGATTCTAATTCCTTTACAAGTTGTCCGATGCCAGAGGACTTATTTTTGTCGCATATAAGGGTCGCGTCAGATGTATGCACTATGATCAAATCCTTCGCCCCTACAGTCGAAATTAAATGACCGTCGTTGCCGATTATTATGCAGCCGTGCGTGTCAATGCCTAAGTGCTTACCAATAATACTATTAAGACCGTTTCTGTATAATTTCTCAAAGGTACGCCAGTTGCCAAAATCATGACACTGAAAGTCTGCCTCCACGACCCACACGTTTTTTGCTTTTTCCATGATGCCGTAATCAATTGATATCGCCGGCAAACGTGCGTAAGCGCTCTTCCATTTTTCGTTTTTCAGGCCCTTTCTTCCTTCTAGTCTGGAAAGAACCTTGTAATGCTGAGGCAGAAATTTCTTGAAAGCGTCTAAGATCACATCAGAACGCCATACAAACATTCCACTGTTCCAATAAAAATCATTATTTTTATAAAACCTTCTGGCTGCTTTGAGGTCGGGCTTCTCTTTAAAGGCTTTTACTTTAAAGACCCTAGGATTTTCTGAACACAAAGTTCTCCTGTCCCTCTGTACATAACCATATTGAATGTTCGGCTCAAAAGGTCTCAGCCCATAAATTACCAGCGCATCCTTCTCGTCAGCAAGCTTTATGGCCGTATTTAATGTGCTTATAAACTTTTGCTTTGGCTTTATGATCTGGTCAGAAGAAAGAACAACCATGAACGAGTTCGGGTTTTCACTTTCAATTACCTTGGCTGCGAGGCCAATGCATGCAGCGGTGTTACGTGCAGCGGGCTCTACAACAAAATTTTCCCCGGGGACTCTCGGAAGTTGCACCCTAAGGTGCTTCAGGTACTTTTCTACTGCAACTACGATGATCTTTCCCGGCCTTATCTTAGGAACAAGAAGACCAAAGGTCTCCTGAAGGCTTGTCTTATTACCAAAGATCTTTAGAAATTGCTTTGGTTTTGTGGATCTGCTTAATGGCCACAGCCGTGTCCCCAATCCGCCAGCCATAATCACTGCATAGACTTCTCTTTTCCGCATCTTTCATTCTAAGAATAGGTTACGGTAAATTTATTATGGAAACTAATTTATTCTAACATGCTCCAATTGGCTTTCAAGCCAATATTTCCGTTTGCTGATTAATAGGTTGTGAAGAAGGGGTTTTAGCCCCATGTTTTGTGGTCAAGATAAAAGAGAGAGGACGGAGAGGTTGTCTCACCAGGAGAATTAGAGCCTGGAAAATGGCTGCAACAGGTGGTATCAAATAAAGGTCTTCGTGCTACATCTGGCATCGGAAATTTCTTGTGACCGTAGGCAGTAGTGAAGTTTTTCGTAGGCCAAGGTGTATGTGTTTTGATTGGAATTCTGTAGTATCTGACGGATTACACAAGGGTTTTTGCACTAAACCAGTCCCATGTCTTTTTTAGTCCTTCCTTAAAACTCACCTTGGCGGTGTAGCCAAGAAACTTTTTTGCCTTAGAGATGTCTGCCATAGTGCATCTGGGGTCCCCCTTACGGGGCTCTGTATGGGAATAACGTAAGGGTCTGCCCGTAATTTCCTCTATCCCGTGCACGATGTCCATTATGGAGTGTGTCTCTCCGTTACCGACGTTAAAGGAGTACCCTGCCGCCTGTGGTGCCTTGGCGGCAAGAAGGGTGGCTCTAACCGTGTCGGAAATGTAGGTAAAGTCCCTGGACTGTAGTCCGTCGCCATGGATTTCTACGGGCTTATTCCTTAGCGCAGCGTTTATGAATAGGGGGATGACATTTGCATATTGCGATTTTGGGTCTTGTCTGGGACCAAAGACGTTAAAGTATCTCAGCGATACTGTCTCAAGGCCGTACACCGTGTGGAATACGCTGCAGTAGTACTCGCCGGCCAGCTTTGAGGCAGCGTAAGGGGAGATTGGACAAGGCGGCAACGTCTCACTCTGCGGGAAGACATCTTGATTTCCATAGACGGAAGAAGACGATACAAACACCACGCGTTTGACCCCGGCGTCTCTTGAGGCCAATAGTATGTTTAATGTGGCGTTTATATTATTGTTATTACAACCAATAGGGTCATCAATAGAAAGCGGTACAGACCGTTGGGCAGCCACGTGAACCACGTAATCAACATCGTTGACGGCCCTTTTTACAGAGACCATGTCCTTAATATCTGCATCTATAAGCTCTATTTTCTGGCTAAATGGCTCCAGATTCTCTTTTTTCCCTGTAGAGAAATTATCTATAACCCTAACTTTTTCTCCCTCTTGCAAAAGCTTCTCAACCACATGTGAGCCAATAAATCCCGCACCGCCGGTAACCAAATAACTTGCCACAATCTAATCTCCTGAAACTTGGCAGCTAGAATAGAACCAGATTACATCCGGGAAGCATATATGTTTGAAGGAGAACATCTCCGCTATGATTCCATCAGTATAATGACGCATAAAACCATAATCAAGGTTATAAAAATAGAAATCAGGAATTGTCAGAAAGGTGCTGGAAATGGCATCAAAAAAGACGATATGCCAACAGAGGGTTCATTAATATGTAAAATGCCTAGTCCCGGTGGCGGCAGCTTCCGTAACTTTGGGGCAGAACGGACGGCAGCCGACAGGCCCTTGTCGCTCAATTTATGGGTACCAAATTTCTGTTTGATTTTTAGAATCCTTTCTGCTAGTTATGCAAAGTTAACGTTGTATTCAGTTCTCAAATCCTTGGCATGAAAAAATAAGGCGCAAAACATATTATCCCATTAAATGGTTGTTTGGACTAGAGTAACATTAGAATTCACGGCCACAGTTGAATTATTAGGACTATAAACAAGAATCGAGACCTAGAAAGTGAATATCTCTTGCATTGGTTGCGGATACGTTGGACTTGTGGTTGGAACATGTCTGGCCGACCTCGGAAACGAGGTGGTATGTGTTGATATAGATAGCAAAAAGATAGCAAAGTTGAAAAGGGGCGCAATACCCATCTACGAACCTGGCCTGCAGGATATGCTCCATAGAAACGTGAAGGAAAAGAGGCTGTCCTTCAGTACGGATATGAAGATGGCGATAAAATCCTCACAGGTTATTTTTATAACCGTGGGAACGCCTCCGGGGCAGAACCAAGAGGCCGACCTCTCGTCTGTGAAAAAAGTTGCGCAGGAAATCGGCAGACATATGAACGGCTACAAGATTATAGTAAACAAGAGTACCGTCCCTGTGGGCACTGCTACAGAAGTGGCCAGGAACGTAAAGAAATACCAAAAGAGGCCGATAGAGTTCGATGTAGTGTCAAACCCCGAGTTCCTCAGGGAGGGGGAGGCGATTAAGGATTTCACAAACCCCGATAGGGTAGTAATAGGCGTGGACAGTCCGAGGCCGCGGCCAATTATGGGATCTATCTACAAGGGTGTTGCCCGTGCGGATAGGCCCATCCTCTTCACAAACGTACGCACCGCAGAGATGATAAAATACGCCTCCAACGCCATGCTGGCCACCAGGATATCCTTCATGAACGAACTGGCGGCATTGTGTGAAAAAGTAGGGGCGGATATAAAGGAAGTGGCCGTTGGGATGGGGCTGGATGATAGGATTGGCCCCAGATTTCTCCAGGCGGGCGCTGGTTACGGTGGATCATGTCTACCTAAAGACGTAAAGGCCCTGGCCCAGATCATGAAGCAGCATAAAGTCCACTCCAAGATTATTGACGCCGTGGACGACGTAAACCGCTGGCAGAGGAGGCTGGTAGTAAGGAAACTAAAGAGGCTGTTACCGGAGATTAAAGGAAAGACCATCGCCGTATGGGGGCTGGCATACAAACCGAAGACGGACGATATGAGGGAGGCACCATCCATAACCGTAGTAGAAGAGCTTCAGAAACTCGGCGCAAAGATACATGCCTTTGACCCCGAGGCTGAACATCAGGCGAAGAAAATATTAAAGGGCGTAAAATACTTTGCCGATCCCTACAAGGTGCTTGCGGGATGTCATGCCCTGGTCATCCTTACAGAGTGGAATGAGTTCCGAGAGCTGGATAAAGAAAAGATAAAGAGATTGTTGGTGATACCCAACGTGGTGGACGGAAGAAACATCTACGACCCGGACGAGATGAAGAAGAACGGCTTTAATTATCAGGGTATAGGCAGGGGCTGACCTATATCCACAAGCGCCTTAAGCGCGGGCACGGTCTCAACAACGCCAAGATACGGAAGAGGACTCTAAAATGTCCAGTCTAAAGTGGGTACTAATAGGATTACTCGTTATTATTGTTGTCGCGGTTGCTGTCGTTTTTGTAAGGGGCTTTATGGGGTCGCCCAAGAGGGTGGTTACTATAGAGAAATTTTATGGAGGTATCGAGGAGGGGGGCGACCTTGGCGGTCTTGAGCTGGAAGATTCAAAGTCAGATAGATATGGAAGACGTATACATACTTATTTTATTGACCGGTTGGAATACGGTGAAAGATACAAAGAATATCCTAAAATAACTGCTTATGGCAACGGCAAAGTTGAGATAATTGGTCCTGAAGAAGAGGGCTGGGAACTTAACGGAAGCGTCAAAGGCAAGATGTCTTTCAAGAGCCACGAGCAAACCAATCAAGAGGTAACGTCTCCGCTTACCTATAAGGACTGGGTTATAAAATGGTGGGAAGGTGATAACTACAAGGTCATTGTAATAAGTGACACCAGCCGGGATGCACATGAGACGTTCAAGATAAGCCTCGAATAGTTTGAGCCTGGCTAATTCGGTATAAAACCGTAGCAGCGGTTAAGTTCCAGTGCGGGGCCACGCCATGAGCGTCTAGTGAAACTCTGCAGATTGAGGTGCGTGGATAAAGACATTAGTATCATGCCTTATACGCTCGCCCGCGCCTGTGCCCTGATTTATGTTAACCACCGCGTCCGCCATACGGGCTGTAGCCCCTGGTCCAGACTTCTACAGTGGTAGAAGCCTCACCACAGCTCAGTGTTATATTACCATTGTTTGGAAAACCTTTCCCCGCGATAACGAACCACGCCTGCCCTTTTTGGTTCGTTACAGGGCTGCACTGGTCCTCCTGCAAGTAAGCCACCGCCCTGGCGCTGTGATCAAAACTAATGGTTACGGTCTGGCCGGGCAGCGGGTTTCTGTGCTGGTCCATTACAGTTACGTATATGTAGTCGGTTGAGCCGCTGATCAGCGTCACCTCCCAGGGGGTGGCTTCCATGATGGCGGGTCCAGTGTAATCAGGCGGAAACGTCTTAGAAGGTTGTTGTTGTTCGACGGAGGCGCATGAGTACAGCACCAGTACCATCAAGATTACTATAAGTGTGTTTTTCATTGTGATAATTCCTATATAGTTTAGTCTTTGTTGTATAAATTAAGCCATGTGGAAAGGAACGGATAAAGAAGTTTACAGATTATAATCCGGGTTTCTTATAATTTCTACATAATATACATTTGGGGAGTTTTATCTTTCCGCAACTGGATTGCCAATACGCCTGCGTCGGGGAGAGTATTTTGTTTCCGTGTCTTTACCCGACCAGACTAAAGACGGCGGTTATGATGACCCAGAACAGGCCGTTGGCGCCGCACACCGTGCCGGCGTAGGCAAGGTAGTGGCCCCGCAGTGCGTGTAAACGAGTGCTTCTCATGGCGAAGACGCCTGTGACAATTGCTCCGATTGACAGGAGTATCTGGATTACAAGGACAGCAATGTGGATCGTCAGAAAGAATACGATGAGGGACAACACGCCCATGGCAAGGGAGGCAACGGCAAGGAGCGACCACCTTGGCTTGTAGTACTGCATGACTCCGGACTCCGGGGTTTGGTAAGGTGTTTTGCACGAATCTTACACCGCCCCGACGGGGAAATCAACCCCAATATGTCATTGCGGGCAGAGCGAAGCAATCCCATATTCTTTATGGATGCCACTTATGAGATTGCTTCGTCGCTTCTGCTTCTCGCAATGACAGCTTTGTACATTTTGTAGAGGTCTCTTGACATCTGGGAGTTGCTTAGTGTGTTCAGTGCGGACCGAGGAGCGTGTCAACGTCACTGTTGTCAAAGACACAACTGTGGCCCGTTATGTTGGTCTCTTCCTTATATCTGCCGTAGGTTGTGACCTGTCCCAAGGGTATGCGGAACGTCGGGAACCAGGGTATCCACACGGGCTTCTCCGGGCCGGCACCGGTGATTACCGGACCGAGGTTGTGCAAATTTATGTCCTGAAGTGCCTGCCATACCACCCAGTGGCCCATGCTGTGTCCGACTATCTTGATTTTCTCCTCGTACCGGCAATTCTTTTCTCTTAGTTTAGCCTTTGTGCGTTCGATGCGATCGTCCCGTGCAAGTATGTCTTTTCTCAACATCAGTGCAAGTCTTCTGACTTCTGCGCCAAAGTATACGGCATAGTAAGGGTAATTGCCCCACGTCAGCGTTGGGCAGTGATGGTTTAGGAACAGCACGTCCTCATCTTTCTCTTCGCAGGTGGCCTCGACATGGAAGAGGCGTACGGGGCTGTCTGGAGACGATGCCCTCTTGGTCTCCTCCGTGCAGGTTATTCGAATGCCTCCCAGTTGACCTTGCATTTTCTTGTTCATTAATATCTCGTATAGGGTGAAGATGGTGAATATGCCGGGCGGACAGCCTGACTGCTTTTCTATCTCCCTCCCTCGCCGGGCATCAAAGTCGCAGACACCTTCCCCGTGGGCAGTTTCAGAATCGGTTAGATTAAGCCTCAACCCAGGGACTATATATATGGCCATTTTATTCTTTGTATAGAGACCTTTGCAAAACTCTAATTTATGGAGTTGAATACCGCTCTCCCGCCCCCCTCGATGTGGGGAGAGAGAATTAGAAAGTAGCGTCCGATCTCAGCTCGGGCGCGTTCGCTAAAGTACGTCTGGTGCGGAGACCAGACGCTACAACACTCCCCTCAAGGAAGGGTAAAATCAAAGACACTCATAGGTTTTTCAGGGGTCTCGTACGGTGAAACTTACCTGTATTGGACTGCAAATTATACATCGAAACGGCGGGGTTGGAAGTAGAATCCTTTATTCCCAGATCAACATACCTGTGCTCTCCTGAGTGTCTCTGACGTCTCAGTCCAACAGTAGGCGAGGCAGGTCTTTTTGATATGCCCCAGGCACCTGGCAACAAGCCCTGCGCTACCCGCTCAGGGGAGGGTAGAATCGGGTTTGAATTCCGCAGGATGACATTTTTCAAGGGTCTCTTATTGTGAATGCTTGAAATTAGACCTCTCGCATGATAATATTTGCGTTGCCAAACCGGCAGGGATTTCTGGTAGGAAAGGGTTTTTAATCGATGGCGGTTCGCAGAAAAATATTGTCCGAGATAATTTTCACCTCAAATAGCTCTTCAACGTCGCCATCATTTGTATCCCCTCGCTTTTCCTTCCAAGGTTTTACCTGAATGCTGACCTAACACCCCTGGTCCAGGGGTACTTCCAGAAGCTTTTCGCGCAGCGTTTTGGTTAAGAACTGCGCAAAAGCCGTTCAAACACCGCATCATTCTAAGTGGAGTTATGCCCAGGATGATGCCCTCGTGTCTTTCTAAAAATCACAAACTTCTCATAGAGCCCGTTTGTTCGGGAAAGGAGTTAAAACATGTTCCGCTATCTGTCCAAGGTGGCATTCGCCATCTTCAGAAGCCTTCCGGGCGTGATTCTGTTTCTTTTTTTACTGCGAACCGTTTCTGCCGATGAAAGTATAACTGTGGCTGGAGACCCTTGCACCATCCCGTTAATGGAAGAACTGGCAGAGACCTTTGGCAAGAGAACCGGAATGTATTTCAAGGTGACTTCGGGTACCTGTATGAGCGGCGTAAGGAGGGTTACGGACGGAGAAGTGATCATCGGAGTAACCACACAGCTTATGGATTCGACGCCTGCAGGCTGTTTCAGGGTTGTAATAGCAAAGGCTCCCATTGTCATGATAGTGAACAGAGAGAACAAGGTGGATAATCTTTCTTTTGCGGAATTGAAGAAGATATTCTCAGGAGAGATTACAAACTGGAGTGCGGTGGGCGGTGCAGACCTTCCGATAAAACTGGTCATGCTTGAACCCTGCGTTAAGGACAGTGTGTCTAAACTTGGATGCTCTTATACCGAGGCTACGAACCCGATGAAGATTTTCCCCATCGTGAGCAAGAACGCCGTGACAGACACCTGCAAATTGGTGGCGGAAGAGGTGGCCGCTCTGGGTCAGACCATCTATGGCTACGAGTCCTCCAATGTCAAGGTCTTGACGATTGATGGATACCTACCCGGTCAGGAAACGCTTCCGTCCCGTTACAGGCTCTACGAAGATTATAACCTCCTTACCCTCGGTGAACCGACCGTAGCGGTGAGGGAGTTTATTGACTTTATTTTGAGCCCTCAGGGGCAGCAAATAGTGGCGAATCTAAGGCACATTCCTGTAAGACCACTGGAATAAGGGAGAGGCTGGTGAGGTTTAGACTTAGAGGCCTCTGAAAATGCAAGACAAAGCCGTCATTGCGAGGAGCGAAAGCGACGAAGTCACGCTAGAGGCGGATTCGCCTGTCTTTTTGGCGAACAATCCCATGTATTTTTGTAGGGGCGCGATTTATCGCGCCCGATCACGAGGGTTCGATAAATCTAACCCCTACAGTCTCTCAAGGATTGCTTCGCTTCGCTCGCAATGACCATCCGCAACATTGTTATGCATTCTTTCGGTATTTTTTCTCAGGACGCTTTCGTTGCGGGAGTTTGGTCTTCTTTGGGATATGGTGGTGTGCCTTACGATTCTGCGGGAAACAGGAGATTTATATATGAAGCCTTTTTACATAACCATGATTCTTTTATCCATTTTGCTCCTGGGGTGTGCGGACAAACCCGTTGCTGGGGTTGCGGAGTCAGACCCACCCAGGGCAGAGAGGAAGTTTGAGTTCCTATACTCGGCAGACATTACGAACATTCCCGAAAACGCAAAGGATGTTCAGATCTGGTTTCCAATACCCCAGTCTGACGAGAATCAGAAGATTGATGACGTGAGGATAAAAACTCCTGAAGGGTACAGGGTCTACACTGAATCTGAATATGGCAACAAGATAGGCCATATTCACGTAAAGGGGAACCAACCGTCAAACATCCCTATACTGCTTAGTTTTGACGTGACACGCTATGAGGATCGTGGCGGTGATTATCTGACGGAAAACGTGGACCGGTTCCTTAAGCCCTCTCGCCGCGGCACCATAACCACTGAGGTAAAGGAGGCCGCCTCACGGATAAGTCAGCATCAAGATGAGCCGCAGGGCAAGATAAGAGAGACCTATCTATATGTGATAGATAATATGGAATACAAGAAGGAGGGGACTGGATGGGGTCACGGCGATACTGCCTGGGCCTGCAGCGCTGGATACGGTAACTGTACCGACTACCATGCCCTCTTTATCGCCCTTTCTCAGGCCCAGGGGATACCCGCCCATTTCGATATGGGCTTTCCCCTTCCACCCGACAAGTCAGAGGGCGCCGTCTTGGGCTACCACTGCTGGGCCCATTATTATCTCCCTGGAAGGGGCTGGGTTCCGGTAGATGTCTCCGAGGCCGATAAGCAGCCTGTTCTTAAGGACTATTTCTTTGGGGCACATGACCCCAACAGGGTAAAGTTCACCACAGGGCGCGATATCATGCTCGAACCTAAACAGAAGGGTGAGCACCTGAATTACTTCATCTATCCCTACGTCGAGATAGACGGAGTGCCACACAGCGACATGACCCTGAGTTTTAGTTTTAAAGACTTCCAGGGGTAGGAAAAAGGCAGGCATATCCCCTTATATTACTCAAAACTCGGTTGCAATGG
>MHZB01000120.1 GCA_001828605.1 Planctomycetes bacterium RIFCSPLOWO2_12_FULL_50_35
AAGGGTTCAGGTCGCTGAACGTCACACTCCGACAGACTCTTGACCTATATGCCTGCATAAGGCCGGTACGTTATATCCCAGGTACGCCCAGTCCCGTAAAGGAGCCCGAGAAGGTTGACATGGTCATATTCAGGGAAAACACGGAGGACGTCTACGCGGGTATAGAATGGCCGCAGGGCAGTAAGGAGGCGCTCCGGATAATAGAAGTAATAGATAACGAGATGAATATAAAAATTCCCGCAGACTCCGGCATCGGCATAAAACCGATCTCCATAACCCGCACAAAGAGGCTGATGCGAAAGGCGCTGGAGTACGCCCTGGCGCACAAGCGGAAATCATTGACCATAGTGCATAAGGGCAACATCATGAAGTACACCGAGGGCGCCTTCCGCAACTGGGCCTATGAACTGGCCAGGGAGGAATACGGGCATTGCACCATTACGGAAAAACAGCTGCTTGAGGATTATAAGGGAAAGCATCCCGATGATAAAATCCTGGTCAACGACAAAATCGCAGACGACATGTTCAGGTTTGTCCTTATGAGGCCGGAGGAATGCGACGTACTGGCCATGCCCAATCTGAACGGTGATTATCTCTCCGACGCCTGCAACGCACAGGTGGGCGGAATAGGTGTCGCTCCTTCCGCAAACATCTCGGACACCATGGGCGTCTTCGAATCTGCACACGGCTCTGCGCCTAAATACGCCGGCCAGAACAAGGTAAACCCAAGCGCCCTTATCATGTCGGGTGCGATGATGCTAGACCATATCGGATGGGGTGAGGCTGCCAAGTGTATCGTATCCGCCATCGGAAGGGCAATCTTGCAAAAGAAGGTCACCTACGACCTCGCCAGACAGATAAAAGGCGCAACTGAGGTGTCAACCTCAGGGTTTGGGGATGAGATAATTAAAAATATGTCCTGAGGCGGTTAAAAACCACCCATTACAACAGTAGGGGCGACCCGCCGGGTAGCCCCTACGAATCAATGATCAGGGGGTAAAGGTCTCGGTCTATCCAAAATTTATTCGCCCATCTCCTTGCAATTCGCATGTTTATAGAATATTATACTTAATTCAAAATTCTCTTCACCATTCTTTTCCTGCTCTTAAGGATTCCTCTATATGGCATCAAATACGGGCGTTGAGAGGGTAAAAGAGGCTGAGGCGATACACCACGGTCAGGGGCGGTGCGAGGTATTCGATTATCCCAGGGAAGGTCTCGCCGGCCTCAAGAAGTTTCTTAACGAGCAAAAACTGCCGTTCAGCTTCCACGCCCCTCTGATTAGGCCCCACTATTTCCCGTACAGCGGGGTAACGAGTTTCTTCATAAACGACGACGAAGAGAAGCGGAAACTGTCCTTCGAACTGATGAAACAGTCGGCCAAGGATGCCCGGGACTGGGGAGCAGAATACATGGTGTGCCACCTCACCTACAGGGAAGACACCGAGGACGCTGAAAAGGCGTGGCCTATGGCCTACCAGGCAGCAGAATACCTCTCGGAACTGACAGAGACTACGGGTGTGCCGATACACATTGAGTTTGCGGGTTACGCCGGTGCATTCTGCAAGCCGGAACATTTTGTTGAGGTTATATCAAGGTATCCTAATCTCGGCATCTGCATAGATACGGGTCACGCATCCAATTGTGCGCAGCTGTATGGCCGCAACTATCTAAACGACATCGAAACAATGGCCCCGTACGCAAGGTCTATGCACCTATGGAACACAAAGAGTATCGAGCACTGGAGGAAACACGGCCACGTCCCGCTGCACCCCTCACAGTGTCCGACCGAAGGGTGGGTAGACATAGAAAAGACCCTTGAAATAACCCTAAACCACAATAAAGATTTGAAACTAATCCACGAGTATCGGATAGCCGGCATGGACGATGAGACGGCGGAGGGATTTGGTTGGATTCGGGATACGGTGGAGAGATTCAAGGGGTTTAACTTTGCATGAAGAGTAACTTCAGGGTCTTACTGGTTAACTGCAACACCATGATGGACACCCTCATTACGGCGGGGATAAGCATCCTGGCCGCCTGCCTGAAGAGGGAAGGGATAGACGTCAGGCTGTTTGACACTACCTTTTACAAGACGGCCGACAAAACCGGCGACGAGGCCAGGGCGTACACCCTCCAGGTAAAGAAAACTAATTTCAAAGAGCTCGGCATAGTACCGAAGGAGACGGACGTCATAGAGGACTTCAAGAAGGAGGTCGAGACCTTTAAGCCGGACTTGATCGGCCTTTCCTGCATAGAGGTAACATACAAACTGGGCATCGAGATGCTTCAGGCGGTAAGACATACCGGTATCCCGACACTTGTAGGCGGTGTGTACGCCACGTTCTCCCCCCACATAGTCGCCAAAGAGGACTGCGTAGACATGGTGTGCGTGGGAGAAGGTGAGTTGGCGCTCACCGAGCTCTGCAGGAAGATGCGCAGCGGCGTAGACATCGCAAACGTCCAGAACATCTGGGTTAAGAAGGACGGCCTCCTCCACAAGAACGAACTTCGCCGCAGTATGGACATGAGAGACCTGCCGTTTCAGGACTGGAGCGTCTACGAGAAAAAACGATTTTGGAAGCCCATGGGAGGCAAGATATCAGTCACCGGAACGTTTGAGATTAACAGGGGATGTCCCTACAGTTGTTCATTCTGCGTAAACTCCGGACTAAACAAACTCTACCGGAATAACGGCGGTTACTATCGCGAACAAGACATACCCCGACTCATCGACGAGATGCTTGAGAAAAAGGAAGAATACAATCTGCAGTTCGTTTACCTTGTGGCGGAGAGTTTTCTTACCACCTCAAAAAAGCGCATAGCCGAGTTCATAAGACTCTACCCGCAGGTGGGACTCCCCTTCTGGATAGAGGCAAGACCGGAGTCGGTAACGGAAGAATATGTGGACATTCTTGAATCCGTGAGGTGCGAGGGGATAAGTATCGGCATCGAGAGCGGTGACGAAAACATACGCAAAAGCGTCCTCGGGAGGGACATTACAAATGAAACGACGATAAAGGCATTTAAGCTGTTTGAAAACAGCAAGATCCGCGTCAGTGCAAACAACATCATAGGCTTTCCGACCGAGACGCGAGAGAACATATTCCAGACCATAGAACTAAACAGACGGATAAATACCAAAGGGGTTATGGTATCTTTCTTCAGTCCCTACAGGGGTTCCAGCCTCAGGGAGGTATGCGAACTGGAGGGATATCTAAAGGAAGAGGACATCGCCAAAGATTATAGACTGGCTCCCACTTTAGACATGCCGCAGCTCTCAAGATCGGAACTTGCCGGCCTCCAGAGGACCTTTCCGATGTACGTAAAGTTCCCCAAAAATGAGTGGCCGCTAATAAGGATATGTGAAGGTCAAGGTCCCGAAGCCGACAGAATCTACGAAGAGATGTCTCGAATATATACTGAAAGGTTCCTCTGATGCCGATGAAACACCTGTGGAAGGTGAAGTTGGTCCTTTTGACGATCGGGCTGGCGGGTTTTGCCTTCCTCTTATATACGTTGGATGCTCGTGCCGTTTATGCGGACATTTCACAACTGGGATGGAAATTCTCCCTTATACTCCTGCCGTACATACTCGTCTTTGCGCTGGACACAATCGGCTGGAGATACGCCTTTCACGACTACGCGCCAAAATTGAGTTTTGTGGGACTCTTTGGGGCACGCCTGGCCGGGGAGTCTATAAACGGTATAACACCTTCGGGGTATCTAGGGGGCGAACCCGTCAAGGCGTATCTCTTGAAGAGTTACGACATATCGCTCATAGACGGTATGGCATCCGTGGTTATATCAAGGACCATTATGTCTGTCGCTCAGGCGCTGTTTGTCCTTATAGGGGTCCTTGCCGCATTAGCAAGACTCGAGGACACTGGGCTTCTCCTTTATGTAGCCCTGGGGACGATACTCTTCGGCCTGCCCATTATTCTCCTTATATCGGTAAGCAAAAAGAAGGGGCTTTTCACCACAACTTACAATCTGTTAAAGAGATTCAATATAAACATATGGTTCCTGGAAGAATCACACCTGAAGGAATTGGATGAAAACATTTCTCGGTTCTACAGCACCAACAGAAGGGGGTTTTACCTCTGTTTTGCTTACTACTTTTTAGGATGGTTTGCAGGCGTAATAGAGGTATATTTGATTCTGACGCTCATAGGTGTGCCGATAGACCCGATTGGGGCGCTGATAATAGAATCCCTTTTTACGGTCGCCAGGACGGCCGCATCCTTTATCCCGGCCAGCCTTGGCGGTCAGGAGGGCGGCGTAGTACTCATTTTCATGGCACTCAACTTCACCATGCAGGCGGGTATGTCTTTCTGCGTCATAAGACGGATACGGGAGGCGCTGTGGATAGGGGCCGGCCTGTGGGTACTTGCCCGATGGGAGGAAAAGGCGATGGCGCGAGGATAGATGAAGGTTCGTGTGCATACGAGAATTCATGGATGACCATTTTAGGCCATCCGTTTTTGTTATGGATAGTACGGAGTTGCTGCTGAACCACAAAAGGGCAAAAAATGCAGGGACAGGTTTTTAAACCTGTCCGGTCGCGGACAGACCCAAGGGCCCACCCCATTGCCTAACTTGCTCGACATCGGGTATTGCAGGGCTTCTTACCCTTGCAACTGTGAGCATGGCGATAAGCCCTGTCCTACCCATTTTTATGCAGCGTGCGAGCTTGCCTCGCACGTTGAACGTGCCAAACGAATCATGCCGGAGGCAGACCCGCCTATGGCGCAACTAACACGCTACACTAATATTCCATTACGCAAATAGCCTCAACTGTTTATAGAGTAAAGCCCTGCCGCCACAACCCCGTCAGAGTAGACTTCGCCGCTACAACATCGGTACCCTGCAAGGCATTGTGGGCATGGTATGTTTTCTATTGAAAGGCACTTAGAAAAATGTTTTAATAGATTTTATGCAATATTTTTGAATATCTTCGTGAGGAACACCAGTGACTAAGCAAGTTGAAACCCCACCGAAAAAGATAAACGTAGAAGAACTTAAATCCGGTGGTTTTATCAAGCAGACACAAAAGGACCTCTTTACCGTGCGCCTGAGGATGCCCGGAGGCAGGATAACACCCCAAAAATTGGCCAAGGTCGCCGAGGTCGCCGAGAAATACAGCCGTATGGGTTTCTGCCACATGAGCTTCAGGCAGTCTATCGAGATAATAGGGGTGCACATAGAGGACTTTGACAAGGTAAGAGACGAACTCTCTGAGGTTGACGTAAAGATTGCGTCTTGTGGTCCAAGGGTAAGGGTCCCTACGGCCTGCGGCGGCTGTGAGTACAACCCCAACGGGTTGATGGACACACAGCAGAAGGCACTCGAGATGGACGAAAAACTCTTCGGCACACCATGCCATCACAAGTTTAAGATGTCGTTCTCCGGCTGTCCCATAGATTGTGCCAGAACCACCGAGATGGACCTGGGCTTTCAGGGTGCCGTAGAGCCCGTGTGGGACGAACCGCCGTGTACGGGTTGTACCCTCTGTGCAAAGGCGTGCCTGGAAGGCGCCATTGTCTCAGACAAAGAGGGAAAGCCGGTCTTCGACCCGAAAAAGTGCATATACTGCGGCGACTGCATCCGCGCCTGCCCGACAAACGCCTGGAAGGCAAACAGAAGGGGTTGGATCGTCAGAGTGGGTGGGAAACACGGCCGGCATCCGATGTTAGCTAAAGAGGTGCTTGAATTCCTGCCGGATGAAAGGGTCCAAGACTTCGCTGAAAAAACCCTCGCATGGTATAAAAAGAACGGCAAGCGGAGGGAGAGAATCGGCACGACCATCGAGAGGGTAGGCCTGAACAAGTTCAGAAAAGAGGTAGTAGAACCTTTTCTGAAGGCCTAGTCTATTCCCTTTGTCCCCCCTGCTGAACATACGCCTCTTGATGCCTTTCTCAAGATACTGGGTATTATGAAAAAGAGCGGTAAAAAACTGGCGATATTTGCTCACAGCGGTACATACGACAGGCTTTATCAGGTTGTAACTCTCGCTGTTACGGCCGCCTCGATGGGCAGGGAAGTATATATATTCCTATTCTTTTGGGCACTAAAGAGATTTGTGCAAGACGGCGGCCTTGAGACCATGGACTTCCCGCCCGAATACGGCGAAGAGGGCCGGGCGCTCGGCCAGAGAATAAAGAAGCTGAACCCAATGTCCCTCCAAGACATGTTTGACGAGGTAAAGAAACTGGGTAAAATCAAGGTCTACGCCTGCAGCGCCAACGTTAAGTACATGGACCTTGACGACGAAAAGGTAAGGGCAAAGGTGGACGAAGTGATTGGGCTCCCCGTCATATTGCAGATGGCGGAGGATTCCGACGTCCAGCTATTTATCTGAGTAGTACAGGACTTATAATGGGCAAAACGATGGGAGAACAGGATACAAAGACCTATACGGGTGCGCCTGTACTTGAGGCGTCCATCCTCCAGAGCATAGGCAACACCCCCATTATAAGGCTGAATATGATCGGCCGCGTATCTAAGGGAGTAAGCATATACGCAAAGGCCGAATGGTTCAATCCAGGCGGGTCAGTTAAGGACAGGCCGGCTATCAGAATAATCGAGGATGGAGAAAAATCAGGAAGTCTGAAAAAGGATAAAATTATAATAGACTCTACCTCCGGGAACACAGGCATCGCCTACGCAATGATAGGGGCCGTAAAGGGCTATACCGTGACCCTTGTCATGCCGTCCAATATAAGTGAAGAGCGTAAGGCCATTGTAAACTCCTACGGAGCAAGCATAGTGTATACTGACCCTCTAAAGGGTTCTGACGGCGCCATTCTCGAGGTACAAAAGATTGTTAAAGAGACCCCGGATAAATATTTCTTTGCGGACCAGTACAATAACCCGTCCAACCCCCGGGCCCACTACGACACAACGGGGGTGGAGGTCTGGGAGCAAACGGAGGGGGAGGTAACCCATTTTGTCGCCGGCTTGGGGACCACGGGCACGCTCATGGGCACCGGCAGACGATTAAAGGAATTTAATCCGGACATTGAATTAATTGCAGTCGAGCCGTCTACGCCCATCCACGGCCTGGAAGGTCTAAAACACATAGAAACCGCCATCACTCCTGGAATTTACGACCCCAAGCTCCCCGACCGCAAGATTGCCGTGGATACGGAGGACGCCTACAAGATGGTTAAGGAATTGGGACAGAAAGAAGGACTGCTGGTGGGCTATTCCGCCGGAGCGGCCATGAAGGCCGCCTTGGAGGTGGCAAAGGGGCTTAAAAGCGGGGTAGTGGTCGTGGTCTTCCCCGACAGCGGTAAAAATTATCTCAGTACCAGTTTCTGGAAATATTATTAGAAAAATCTGTAGGGGCGACCAATCGGGTCGCCCCTACAGAAGCATCCAAGAAGGGGTTAAAGAGTTGTTACGGCTGGAACAAGGTCAGATGGACAAGATAAAGAGCCTTGCAAGAAAGAGCTACCCCTACGAGTGCGGGGGCTTTCTTGCCGGCAAATCCGGTACTTCTATAAGTTAAGACGCTATCCTCGTTAATTATACAAAGATTATAATGAGGACACCCTTTGGAAATATACTTCAGCAGGCATGCCAAAAGGCAAATGAAGTGGAGAAAAATCGCTGAAGGAGAGGTCAAAAACACTATTCTCTATCCAGAAAAAATTGAGGATTCAATAAAAGGCCGAAGGAACGCATTCAAACACATTGGACAAAAATGGCTTAAAGTGACGTTTGTGCAGGAAAACGACAAAATAATCGTAGTCACGGCAATTGATAAGAATAAATAGGAAAGAAAATGAAGATTGAATATGACAAAGAAGTAGATGCACTTTATATCAGGATACAAGAAAAAAAGGTTTCACAGACCAAAGAAGTTGTAGAGGGAATAAACCTGGATATAGATAAGGATGGGAAAATCATCGGTCTTGAAATCATAGGCGCTGCTGAAAGATACAGCTTAAAGGACATTTTTAATATCTCAACAGAAAATCTGGTGCTTGAAAAAACACCTTCAAAGCCTTAACATCCGGGCCACAACTTTTGTATGTGCCTGAATGGGTCAGGTATTAGTTGCTCCGTTTAATTTTGATCCACCCGAGATATACCCGAACAAACTGAGTTCTATAAAGAGACATGTTTTCATAGAGGTATCCATTTGGTGAGGGTTAAGTGCGTTGTTGAAGCTGAATAAAGACCTTGTGGACGAGATAAAGAGCCTTGCAAGAAAGAGCTACCCCTACGAGTGCGGAGGCTTTCTTGCCGGCAAATCCGGCACCTGCAAGGAAATTACTGAAATCTACCCCCTTGAAAACCAGAATAAAAGCACGCCAAAGGTGCGTTTTGAGATAGACCCCAGGGAATTTCAGACGGTCGAAGACAGTGCCACAAAAAGGGGGTTGGGGCTGTTGGTGTTTTACCACTCTCATCCCGACCATCCTGCCCGGCCGTCGGCCTTTGACACCGAGAGGGCGGCCGGGCTTGCGCCCTTTTGGCCGGACCTGTCATACCTAATCGTCTCTGTTGCGGGGGCCAAGGATTTTGAGTTCAGTTGCTGGGTCTTTGATGGAAATAGCTTTGAGGAAGAGGAGTTTAAAGTAGTATAATAAAACGAAATGTGGCGTGCGAGATTGCTCGCACGTAAGCGTGGCAGCAAGCTGCCACGCTACATAAATCTTCAAACTAGATTCTTCGCTTTGCTCAGAATGACATAGGGCAATGTGGAAATTATGTCATCCTGTGAAGGCCGTATTTCAGAAATAGCTGTGTGCTATAACAAATTATGCCTGAAGAAAAGGAAAACCTAGACGGCTCGATAGACCTCAGAGGCGTGCTCTGCCCCATGAACTTTGTCAAGACAAAGTTGAAACTCGAAGAGATGGAGAGCGGCGAGATACTCGAGGTCTTTCTGGACGACGGCGAGCCCATGCGGAGTGTGCCCAGGAGCATCAAGGAGGAGGGACACAAGATAATCAAGGTTGACAACCTGGGGAATGAATACCGAATACTTATAAAGAAGGCCTAGACGGGCGTCACCCGTTTGTCTTTAACCCCAGGCGCTCCTTAATGTACTCGCCGACACCACCAAGTGTAACCGGCAGGAGTGCAAACTGCAGCCTTGGACTGAAGAGGTCCATAAATATGTCCCTGTACGGTGCGTCCCCGGTTACCAACTTCCAGAGTCCTTCGTTTATTTGCTGGTTGACCCACCCCTCTTTGTGTATCTTCGTATAGCCCATCCTCTCCGACAACTGATGCTCGCGGGAGGCAAAGAGGTCGAACAGCTTAAACATAATCTTGGCGTAGAGGTTGTCTCTGGCGAATATGCTGCAAGCAGGTTCATAATAACCCCTCCGGAATGCCTCCTTTGACACCCCCTGCCGAAAGGCCGTATTGGCGGCCATTTGTGCCACAATAAAGGCAGATTCGATCCCGTTTTTGTAAGACCTGGATATACCCGCATCACCGATTACGACCAGCCTGTCGGTATAAGGCTGAGCCGGGGTGCTGACGGATATCTTCGGGAAACATACGCAACAACAGTTTTTCAACACGTCCTCCCCCCCTGGGAGAATCTTAAGCACCGCCGGATGGTTCAGGAACTGCTTCACCTGTGGAGTGCCTATATCCCTTTTACCCACGATGGCCACCGTAAGATAATCGCCCCTTGGCGTTAGAGACGCAAACTCTACGTCCTTCATTCCCAGGGCAAAGACGTGGATAGTGTTACTATCGTTCTTTCTGTCCATAAAATCTCTATCCAAGGGCGTCTCTATTATGCAGGTGCGAATGGTGCGCGGCGGGATGTAGCCGAAATACATCTTCTCGAATATCTCAGCGGTAGGTGTGTTAATCCCAAACGCACCCACCACTAAATCGGCGTGCAGCTCCTTTGCATCATGACCGTATACCACGACGACCTTGTCCTCCGGTCTCTTCGGCAGTACTACCTCTTTAACCTCCTCGTGGATTACCCTCGCGCCGCGCCCCTCCGCCGTCGTCAACATGAAGTTGTCGAGGCTCACGTCATGTTCAAAGTGCGAATGGGCCGGACCGGCACCGCGAAATACGGTCACTATCCGGGGTTTATGTCCAGGAATTGGATGGTGGAGGGATATTCGGTCCTCTCGCGTAATGAAATGGTACTCCTTTATCTCCGTCTGTATGCACCTTTCTGGTATGGAAATACCAACGCCGTCGAGCTTCTGAAGCAGGTTCTCGGAAAGCACCCCCACGCTCATATTGCAACCCCTCTTGTCGTGCCCTGCGAAGTTTCTCCACTCAAATATGGTCACAGAGATGTCCATTCCCAGCTGCCTGGCCAGACCATTTGCAAAGTTTGCAAAAAAGCAGCCAGACGGACCGCCGCCCACGATCGCTATGTGCGCACCGTTTTTAAGGGGTATCTTACTGTTGTTGTCCATTTCTCTCCCCAATTGAGAGCACTGAAAAAGTCTCCTAAGAGTATGTTGTCATTCTTCGCTCCGCTCGGAATGACAACATGGTGTTATGTGACTTTTTCAGATGTCCCCTCAATTATTTTATGCAACAACTCTTAAGTAACTTTTCCGTTAAGGTCATTCTTGCCGGCCTTCTTCCTCCACGCATCGAGCCTTGCCTTTATATCAGACTCGCTGCCTACCTGTTTCGGTTCATAGTAGCGCTTTTCCTGAGGGACGTATTCCTGTTTTACCCACTGCCATTCATAGCTGTGAGGATATTTGTATCCCTTACCGTGGCCAAGTCTCGATGCGCCTGGATAGTTGGCGCCCCTGAGGTGCTTTGGTACGGTCATGGTCCTTTCCTTCCGCACGTCGTCCAGCGCCTTTTCTATGGCTAGATAAGCAGCATTACTCTTTGGGGCGCAGGCAACGTACGTGACGGCTTGCGCAAGGGGTATTCTGGCCTCCGGCATGCCTACAAACTCCAGCGCACTGAGGGCGGCATTTGCAAGCACCGTGGCCATTGGGTCAGCGTTACCGACGTCTTCGGCGGCAAAGATTACAACCCTGCGCGCTATAAAGCGGGCGTCTTCCCCAGCCTCTATCATCTTGGCCATCCAGTAGATAGCGGCGTCCGGGTCCCCGCCGCGCATGCTCTTTATGAAGGCGGATGCTGCGTCGTAATGGGCGTCACCCTTTTTGTCATAAACGATGGCCTTCCTGCGTACGGATTCCTCGGCCACCTCAAGGTTATAGTGAATGACACCGTCTCGGTCGGGTTCGGCAGACAGCACGCCTACCTCAAGGGCGTTTAGGGCACGGCGGGCGTCCCCCTCCGACATCTCCGCCAGATGCTCCAAGGCGTCCTCTTCCACACAAACCTTAAAGTTACCTAACCCCCGTTCCTTGTCGCTGAGCGCCTTCTTAAGTATTAATTTTATATCGTCTTTAGAAAGGGGTTCAAACTGGAATATCTGAGAACGGGAGACAAGGGGAAAGTTGATGGCAAAGGAGGGATTATGTACGGTAGCGCCTATAAGTATAATCACCCCTCCCTCCACATCCGGCAACAGTATGTCCTGTTGAGTTCGATTAAAGTGGTGCAGCTCGTCTACAAAGAGAATGGTCCTCTTCTTCAGTCTAAACTGTCTTTCCTTTGCCTCGGCTAGGATCCTTCTGATGTCCTTTACGGTGGAAGTAGTGGCGTTTATCTCTTCGAAATGGGCCTGGGTGGTATTTGCTATCACGTGTGCCAGTGCGGTTTTCCCCGTGCCTGGAGGACCGTAGAGGAGGAGTGAACTCAATCTGTCGGCCTTTAGCATACGCCGTAACAGTTTGTTGGATCCGAAGAAGTGCGACTGCCCCACAAAATCATCTATCTTCCTGGGGCGCATCCTCAAGGCAAGCGGTGCGTCGGAGGTTATTTTTTCTTTCGAGGCATTATTGAGGTCAAACAGTTCCATGCCTTATTGTCCAGGATGATGCCCCCGCATCGCATCACGGCTAAAAAAAAGCTCCAACCTGCCGTGAGAGGTGTTGTTGTAGAACCCGCATTGTAGAGTGGGGACGTCAAGAAGGTTTTGCTGTCGGCCTATAATGGTCGATGCGCCGCTTCATGAACTTAGCCCCTATCGGTTTGAAGTGTCGGTTCAAACCAAACGCCCTTCATACACGAACAGGTCAGAGCTTTCTAAACAAATTTTATCAGATTGCACGGGCCAATGCAAGCATCCAATCAAACTATCATAATTCCTTGATTTTATTGGGATTAGATGTGTCGAGACCTCTAAAAAATACAAAATTCTGGTGTAGGGGCGTAATATATTACGCCCCTACAGTGGCCAGGGACCCGCCTGAGGCGGACACGGAGCTTTTCGGAGGTCTCACGAGTATACGACCGGACTGTGCAGGGCTGTTGGTTCACCAGCATCAAACGTGCGTTCTTTTATTTCTGCCTAAGGCGAATCTGACTCAAGCTCTTTTTTGTCAACCTTGTATCGTAGGTGCTGACCCTTGCCTACATCAATCTTGGTATAAGAAGGGATTTTATAGAAGTTGTCTTTCTTATCCCGAAGGGCAGTGGCCCCTTGTCCGGTATAAATTACAGCACCTTCCGGAATATCTTCCCCCTCTTTCAGAGGAGTCCACTCCCTGCTGTCGGGCAACTGCGTTTCAATTATCTTGTCCTCCGGGCTAGACTCTGCATCATATATTCGATAAATTGTCAGCCCGGAAGACGGTAGACTTTGTTTCCCCGCCTGCGGCCCCTCCGAAGCCTCCGGAGTCTCTGCCTCCAATGGCCGTGAGACACACACATTCTCAAGAACAAAGGCCTGTATGCCCAACAAAAGAAGGCAGATAAAAGAAATAAGGCATCTCTTCATTATTATTGCTCT
>MHZB01000121.1 GCA_001828605.1 Planctomycetes bacterium RIFCSPLOWO2_12_FULL_50_35
CTGTCTGCAGGAGAAGCCTTACGCCTTCGCTTATTTCCGCCCTTTGACGGTTATTGCCGCCCGTTTCTGTCTCAGACAGATTGGAGACGAAAAACTCTCCTGTCTTTTCGTAACCTTTGCCCGTAACGTCTATAATCTTATCATCCGCAAATATTTTTCTGACGGTCATTTCGTTTACCGTGAGGGTGCCCGTCTTGTCCGTACATATAACAGTGGCGGAACCAAGGGTCTCAACGGCAGAGAGTTTTCTCACAATGCTGTTTCTCTTCGCCATCCTGGTAAGACCTAGGGCCAAAGTTATCGTAACAACGGCCGGGAGGGCCTCAGGTATTGCAGCTACGGCAAGTGCAACGGCGATGAGAAACATCTCCATCCAGTCACGACCCTGCGCTACGCCCGCACCTAGGGTCCCGGCGCAGATAACAAGGATAATGATGCCCAAGAGTTTCCCCAGCCTATCCAACCGCTTCTGCAGGGGGGTGCTCTCTTTTTTCTCCACCTGGAGCATGGCAGCTATCTTTCCAAACTCGGTGCTCATGCCGGTAGAGGTAACAACGGCTTTACAGTGCCCATACACGACGGTAGTCCCGGAAAACAGCAGATTCTTTCTTTCGGGTAAGGTGGTGGTTTCCTCTATTGCGTCGGGGTACTTCTCTACAGGAACGGACTCCCCCGTGAGGGCAGACTCATTAACCTTGAGGTTCAGGGATTCTATGATGCGGCAGTCTGCCGGCACTCGCTCACCTGCCTCCAGGAGCAAGACGTCGCCGGGTACCACGTGACGAGAATCAAGCACTCCTACAACATTACTTCTCAACACCTTCGCCTTTGGCGCCAACATCTTTTTCAGGGCCTCCACAGCCTTTTCCGCCTTTCTCTCGTGCAGGAAACCCATCACGGCGTTCAGTATGACTATGGCGAAGATGGCTATTGCATCAACGTACTCACGAAGCACCGCCGATACAATAGTAGCGACCAGCAGCACTATTATCAGGACTTCGGTAAACTGCATAAGGAATTGGATAATCGCCGGGGTCTTCTTCCGTTCTTTGATTTCGTTTGGTCCAAACTTTGCCAGCCTCTCGGAAGCCTTCTCGTTGCTCAGTCCCCTCGGCGCACTGTCAAGGACACGGAGTACTTCTTCCACAGCCAACTTGTACCACTCGGGCTGGACCTCTTGCACCGGGACCGCCGAAGGCTTCTTTTCCAACCGGCCCTTTTTCAATTCCTTGGTTTTTAGGGTTTTTTGCGTCATGGATATTCGTTACATTATAGTCGGATTTACATAAATAGCAAACGCCCCCCTACTGTAAGGTCTTCTATCTGTGGTATTTGGCCTATTCATTGGCGCTTCCAACAACTCCTGACAGATTAAGCCTCTGATAGTACTATCCTTCCTTGTGCTGATGTTCATCCTTCTCATGCCCTTTCGTCTCTAATTCACAATCACACTTGGCCGCAGTTTTTTGGCAGTGGTCACATTTGCATCCAGGATGCTTTGTATGGCAAGGGCAGGCAATTTCCTCAGTTTCCTTACCCTTATCAGGTGTGTGCTTCATATCGTGCGCACCGTGCGTCATGGGCATCATCATGTAACACCCCTGATGGATAAGGAAGGCAAGAATTATTACAAGAAGTGGTGCTTTTCTCATTAGCATATTAATAAAAGGGGACAGTCTTTGTGACTGTCCCCCTCCTGAATTAAAAACTAGCGGTGGCGTACCACCTACTTAGTGCCCTTTACCCTTTTGCGCGCAGGCACAATTACCGGCCTTACCCTGGCAGTGGTCACACTTGCATCCGGCAGCGCAGAGGCAGGCAAACTTCTTGGGATCCTTATCGAAAGCTGCCTTACAATCGGCGGAGCAGAAGTAATAGGTTTTTCCTTCATACTCGGCGGAGAGTGCGGATGCCTTATCCACTTGCATGCCGCACACCGCGTCAGGGATCTTTCCCTCGGCGGCCTGGGCCACAGGGCCGTAATAACTTATAACAGAAACTGCCATGACCAAAAGTAATAATGCCATAACAATCGAACGCACTTTCATTCCTCTTTCTCCTTTCAGTTCATTTGAAGTTACACTACGGGTTTTTCCTGTCGAGGGCCGATGCCCTCTTCAGGATTAACAGAGGTCTTAGCGACCTCTAACTTATTCCTTTTGAACCAACCCCTTCTTTCGTCCCCATCTTGGTTCTTTTTATCTTTACCTTTTTGGGCCTCCTGGGCAGGAGCTGCCACTCCTTTACCATATGATAAAGGACAGGGATGACCAGGAGTATTACTAAAGTAGAGGTGAAGGTGCCTCCGATTATGGGCACTGCCAGCGGTCTCATTATCTCCGCCCCGGTCCCTGTGGCCCAGAGCATGGGCAAGAGGCCAAAGAGGGTGGTAGATATCGTCATAAGCAGGGGCCTTAACCTGAGGGATGCACCCTCCAGTATGGCCTCCGTAATCTGGCTCTTTTCCCTTATATTTTTTTCTCCTCTTTTCTCAATGGCCTCCTTTAGGAACACCACCATCACAATCCCTGTCGAGGCGGCCATGCCAAAGAGGGCAATGAAGCCCACCCATACTGCCACGCTGAAGTTATAACCCCAGATATAAAGGAACAGCATGCCCCCGGTGAGAGCAGTGGGCACGGCAAACATTATTATCAGTGCGTCGGCAAAGGAAGAGTACGTTATATACAGGACGATGAACATAATGACCACAACGATGGGCAGTATGATTTGGAGGGTCCTTTTCGCCCGCACCTGGTGCTCGTACTGACCGCTCCACTCTACAAAGTAACCGGGAGGGAAGTCTATCCTCTGGGGGATAACCTCTTTCGCCTCTTCCACCACACCAATGACGTCACGACCCCTCACGTTAAACAGGACATAGGCCACCAGCAGTCCGTTTTCACTCCTTACCATGCTGGGGCCCTGAACTATCCTTATATCGGCCACTTGGGAGAGTGGCACCTGTGCCCCCATCGCCGTAGGAATCAAGATTCTCTTTACAGCCTCCACGTCTTCCCGGCGCTCCCTGGCGTACCTGACCCTGACAGGGAAGCGCTGACGTCCCTCTACGGTGGTGGTGAGAGTCTTGCCCCCCAAGGCCACCTCTATAATGTCGTGTACCTCCCCAATATTTATCCCGTAACGGGCCACCTCGCTCCTATTGATGTCTATCTCAAGATAATTCTCCCCTATGAGTTTATCAGGATATATGTCCACTGCCCCTGGGATGGTCCGAAGGACGTCGGCTACCTCTTGGGCAAGGTCAACCACCTTTTGTTGGTCACTCCCGTAAATCTTTGCCCCGACCTGAGTCCTTATCCCCGTGGCTACCATGTCCACACGGTTTATTATCGGCTGGGTCCAGATGTTAGACCAACCGGGAACCTTCACCGTAGAGTCCAGTTCCTGGAGAATCTTGTCCCTGGTCATGCCCTCTCTCCACTCTTTCTTGGGTTTCAGGTTTACTATGGATTCCACCATCTCTATGGGGGCGGGGTCTGTGGGGGTGTCTGCCCTGCCTAATTTACCTACCACCAGTTCCACCTCCGGTATAGTGCGGATGAGGGCATCACGGTTTTTTAGGTCATCCACCACCCGGGTTATAGAGGCGCTGGGAAGGGAGACGGGCATATCCAGGATTGTTCCTTCGTCCAGGGGTGGCATGAACTCTCTTCCTATCAGTGGAAAGAGCGCTCCGGCGGCGGCCACCATGGCAATGGTAATGCCTATAACTACCCACTTGTTGCGGAGGGACCACCTTAAACTTGGGAGGTATATGCGCATCAGAAAGCGAACCACAGGGTTTTCCGTTTCACTGATAAGCCTGCCTTTTAAGGCAAATGTGGCCAGTACAGGGACGAGGGTTATGGCCAGGATAGCCGTACCTACCATGGCAAGACTCTTGGTAAATGCCAGGGGGATAAAAAGTTTCCCCTCGATACCACTCAGGGCAAAGACGGGGATGAAGGAAAGAATCATGATTACAACAGAGAAAAATATGGGTGGTCCTACCACCTTTGAGGACTCAAGGACAATCTCCCTTATATCATCCCTCACCCCGATCTTGGTCTTAGACCCGTGCCTCAGGGTCAGGTTTCTGAAGGCATTCTCCATAATTACTATGCCGGCGTCCATTAAGTCCCCCAGGGCAATGGCTATACCTGAGAGAGACATAATGTTAGAGGTTATGTGGAGGGGATACATGAACATAAATGATATTAGGATGGCGAGGGGCAGGGTTACGACTATAACCAGGGCGCTGGGGAAGTGCATGAGGAAGATTCCCACAATTATCAGGGTAATTATGGCTTCCTCCAGCAGGGTCTCATATAATGTGCGAATGGCCCTGTGTATCAAGGGGGTCCTCTCGTAAAACGGCACTATCTTTACGCCGGGAGGAAGACCGGGCTCAATCTCTTTAATCTTTTGTTGTATGCGGTGAGAAACAGTCATGGTGTCTTCCCCATACCTCATAAGGACGACGCCGCCGGTGACCTCGCTGCCGTTCTTTTCCATGACGCCGCGGCGCAGGGAGGGCCCTACCTGCACAGTGGCCACATTCTTCACATATATGGGTACGCCATTGTAGGCCCCCACAAGGATGTTCTCTATGTCTTCCAGGGACTCTATCCATCCCAGGCCCCTTATCAGGTACTCCGTGCCGCTCTCTTCCAAAACCCTTGCGCCGACGGTCTTATTACTGGCCGTAACGTTCTCGAATACGTCCTTCAGCGGCACCCTGTAGGCAATAAGTTTGTTGGGGTCCACGTCTATCTGGTATTCCTTGACAAAACCACCTATGCTGGCAACGTCGGCTACCCCAGGGGTAGATTTTAGTTGATAGCGGACATACCAGTCCTGGATGGCCCTCAACTCACCAAGGTCGTAGCCTTCCCCCTCCACCGTGTACCAGAAGATCTGCCCCAGGGCCGTGGCATCTGGGGCGAGATAGGGTACCACCCCAGGGGGGAGGATGGTGGAAATAAGGTTGAGTCTCTCTATAATCCTTTCCCGGCAGAAGTAGTAGTCATATCTGTCAGAGAAGATGATAAACACCATGGAGAAACCAAAGTCAGAGATGGACCTTATGGCCTTTACCCCTGCAAGGCCGGCGAGGTTTACACTCAGGGGATAGGTAATCTGGTCTTCTACGTCCTGGGGGCTTCTGCCGGGCCAGTCGGTGAAGATAATCTGCTGGTTCTCGCTAAGGTCCGGGATGGCGTCTACAGCGGTATGGAGTACGGAGTAGACCCCCCAGGCCATTGCGATGGCAAAGAAGCATATGGTTATTACCCTATTTCTGATACAAAATCCGATTATGGCGTTTATCATCGCCGGCCCGCTTTCCTGCTAGTGTTCGTGGTCCTTATGTTGAGCCTGCTCCAGCAGATATTTTTCCGGGTCTTCCCTGAAGACACCCTTACAGTGGTCACAGCAAAAGTAATATTCTTTATTGTTGTAGGTGTACCTGGTGGCCCTTGACTTTTGCAGCTCTAGACCGCACACGGGGTCAACGGTGCCTTCTTCTTTGAAGGCCCAGTGCCTGCGGGCAAAGAACTCCGGGCTGGATTCAAAATGTCTCTTGCAGTTTGTCGAACAGAAATAGAATATGCTGTCGTTATACCTTACGCTTATCCCCTCCGGCCCCTCGACGTCCATCCCGCAGACCGGGTCAACGGGGCTTGCGCCTATCGGGATGGGCCTCATTTCCTCCCCCACCGCTAATTCTGTCTCCGGTTGGACCCTGGTCATCTTTACGGTCTCCTTTGTCGGTTCTTCTGACGCTTGAGGCGCCTTGGCTGACGGCTTCATGCCGTGAGCGGCGTGGCCGCCCGGAGGCGGTGCAGCCTCTTCTCCCTCAGGGCCGCCTGTTGCGCCGTAGTACTGCATACCCACGCCGGGACCCAACTTTGTCTCGGCATCGATCAAAAAGGCCCCTGCAGCAGCCACCTTCTCGCCTTCCATAAGTCCTTCTAAAACCTGGACGTACCCCTCAGCCCCGAAACCAGTCTTTATCTCCCTTGCCTCGAATAGGCCCGGCTCCTTCTCCACGTAGACAAGTTTCCTCAGGCCGGTGTCCAGTATCGCAGAACGTGATATGGACAGTACTCCTACCGGCTTTTTTACGAGTTCCATTCCACCGCATTTTTCGCAGACCCCCGGCACCGGAGATGTAACCTCGGGGTGCATGGGGCAATAATAGACCGTACCGTCTGAACCGCCCAGAGGTATCTTTATAGTGGCGTTTACAAACATGGACGGTTTCAGTTTTTGGTCTTGGTTAGGGACGTCCACCCTTACCTTTACCGAACGTGTAATCTCGTTTATAAATGGATCTATAAAGGAGACCTCGCCGATAAATGTCTGTCCGGGAAAGGTCGCCGAGGTGATTTCTACCTTTTGACCCAGTTTGACCAGGGCCATCTCGTATTCATACACGTCCGCCATCATCCATAGATGGGTAAGTTCGGCTATCATGTACATCGCTGTGCCTTCTTCTACATACTGCCCCTCCAGGATGTCCTTTTTAATGACCGTGCCCGTTATGGGGGCATAGATGGTCATATGGTCCTCCGCCTTTCCCGTCTTTGCCAATTCCTCTATTTGTTTCTCGGTTATTCCCCATAAAAGCAACTTGTCACGACTTGCCTCGAGGAGGTAGTCGGCGCTTCTTACCATACCCTTGAGGGTGCTGTTTTTCATCTTCTCTTGGGTCTCAAGGGCGAGGAGATATTCTTGTTGCGCAGATACAAGGTCGGGGCTGTATATCCAGACAAG
>MHZB01000122.1 GCA_001828605.1 Planctomycetes bacterium RIFCSPLOWO2_12_FULL_50_35
CTACAAGTTCACCGCAATTCGGACACTCTTCCTCGTGCATCCTCGGTGTATCCGGATTCCCCATGCAGTCGTGCTTTGACATGTTGAATTCTCCTCAATTGTTTATTTTATTTGAAAATGCACCTATCGTCAAGAGCTTTTCGCCTGGCGGAAGGGGTTAAAAGTACATTTTGTATTGAATCACCTGTATTTGACAATATAATAGGTAACCTATGGATAGAGATAAAAAAATATTACGGACCGTTACGAGAGAAGAGATTAGAGAGCTGGACAGGCGGGCCATTGAGGAGTACGGCATCCCCGGTGTGGTATTGATGGAGAACGCCGGCCGCAGGGTGGCTGAGGAGGCGCTTGAGATGCTTGAAGATGCCCTTGAACCCAGGGTCGCCATATTGTGCGGCAAGGGTAACAATGGCGGCGACGGCTTTGTGGCGGCAAGGCATCTCTACAATCACGGCGTTAAGGTTGATGTGTATCTGTTCACAATTATGGCCGATATTGCCTTTGTACACGACCCGTGGACCCACCTTAAAATACTTGTCAAGATGGGGTTTGATATTAAGGAGGTTACAACGGCACCGGATGCCAGGCGCATCCTGCCGGATATCGAGGACTCCGATCTTATTATAGATGCCCTCTTGGGAACGGGGGCGGAGGGAGAGGTAAGGGAGCCTTACCGGACAGCAATTGAGGACATAAATAACAGCGGCGTTCCTGCGCTGTCCATAGACATACCATCTGGGCTTGACTGCAACGACGGCCGCGTCCTGGGCGCAGCAGTAAGAGCTGCCAGGACCGTCACCTTTGTGCTGCCGAAGAAGGGCTTTACACGGGCAGAAGGCCCCAAACACGTTGGTGAGGTGGTGGTCGCCGACATCGGCATCCCCAGGGATTTGGTGGAGGGGATGTAGTAAGTAAAGAGGACTGAAACACAGGGCTGATTGTGTCTATCTTATTTTTATTTCCTTATGGTTCTACACCGCCAGCCCCAAATCTAAGCGTCCTTCGCAGGTTTTCTATCTCTTCCCTGGATTCTTGTATATAATTGTCAATGCCTTCTTCTAGTTGTTCTCCATATCCTATCGGTAAAGCTTCCCTGTCTGGAAAACCGCGCCTGCGTAGTTCCAGAAGCCTGTCCAATACAGCCTCATTTGTAATCCTTCTTCCCGCACGCCTATCATTTATTATGTGCATATAAAATGATTCTAATCCTCCTAGTTCAGAATCATAAGAGAACTGCAAGATTTCTTCTTCGCTTTGACCTAATCCACCACGTCTATTTTCGTTAATAACTCTATCGAGCCAAGGCCATTGTTGGCGGAGGCCGGGCGTATTCCTATAGAATTCGAGTTCCCGAACCTCTCCCTCGGAGAGGTCTTCGCCTCTGGCCGCGCGACGTAGTATCGCCTTGATTTCCTCCGGGTGCTGGCGATTATATTCCTCTCCTCCCGCCCGGCCCAGTTGACGTTGAATCTCCTCTTCCCCTGTAAGAGAGAATTCCTCTGCTGCCAATCGCCTTTCCAGTTCACTAATCCCGTTACTGTCCCTTTCCTCAAGGAGGTGCCACCTTACCAAATCGCTAATCCTGTTCCCAGTTTCTTCTGTTAACTGCTCACGCCTATAGGCATCCAGTTTTTCTTGCTCTTCAAGTGATAATTCATCCCCTCCCTGCCACCTCCTTATTATTTCTTCTAATTCTCGTTTCTGGGTTTCCCTTGCCTCCCGCCTTTGCCGCTCTTCATCAGTCAATTCCTCCCTTGCCTGCCCCCTCCTCCTCATTTCTTCTAATGCCCTTCTCCTTTCCACCTGCTGCCTTTGCATTGCTTCTGAAGACTGACGCACTGCTTCTCTCCAAGCTCTTACCCGATCTTCAGGGGATAGTTCCTCCCCTGCCCTCCACCTCCTCATTATATCTTCTAATTCCCGTCTCTGCCCTTCATCGGATGTTTCCTCCTCTGGCCCCTTTTTTGGCCCTTTAGGGGTTCTGGGTGAGATACCTTCCTCACCAGGTTGTGAGCTCTCCTCCCTCTCCCGGACCCTTACTTCTCCTAAAGGGGCTGGTCCCTGTAGCCTCAATTCTATTCTCTCCTGCCTCAGGCTTTCCCTCACCTGCCTCTGTGCTTCTTCGTATTCCTGTCTCGTCTCTCTAATTATCTCTTCACGAGACATCCCTGCCTCCTCCATTCTCCGCCCCCATTCTAGAAGCCGCCTGGCCGCCACTTCCATTGGTTGCGATAGTCTTTGTGCCTCCTCACGGGATATTTCCTCTCCTGCCTCATCCCTTCTCCGTATTTCCTCTTGGAATTGCTCCTCTTCCTCTACCCACGCTCGTACCAGACCTTGCAGCTCTTCTTGTTGTTCAGGGGATAATCTTCCCCGTGTCCCGGCATCAGGTTGCTCTTCGGGGGGAATACCTGTTTCTGGCTGCCACTGCCGTAGCATTTCTTCCTCTTCTGGAGTTAATGCCTCCCCTCTTTCCAATTTTCCACGTATCCGCATCATTTGAGAAATCCGATCCATGGCCTCACTCACGACACGTCCCATTTCTTGCAATCTTCTTTCTCGCTCTTCAGGGGTTAATAACTCCTCTGGAATCCCGATAGGTTCTTGTCTTGCGTCTCTATCGTGGCAGTTAAGCGCCCGTGTGGCCTGACTTAGTGCCTCGCGTGCCTCCCGCAAGTTCCTCCTTATCTCATGTTGTTCCGGTGGTCGCAGGTCGTCTAAACTACCAAGGTTGCGCTGGGCTTCATTCGTTAAATCGGACGGTCCCAACTGTGTGATGCAAGCTTCTAATTCACGTCTTGTTCTTCTAAATTCTTCGTATCTCTCCGACATTCTTTGGAGGTGTTCTCTGCGCTCGCGGTAAACCCTGTCAACCTCATTCATTACATTCCCTGCGCGGCCATTCCATTCCCTTGCCTGTGTCCTATAGTCCTCACACTGCCTTACCCTTCCCGCCAGCTCTTCGCTGCTTCCTGCCGCCCGCATCACCTTAGCCTCATTTTGAGCCCTTATCAGTGCCTCATAGCCTTGACGAAGAAGAGAATTGAATTCACTTCGCACTCTTGAAAGACCTTCTTCCTCAAATGTGCGAAGGTCCCTTCTTTGCTCTGCCACTGCAAGGTTAAATCTCTGTAAACTCTCCTCGCAGGCTCTGTCGGAGGGGGGGCCTTTGGCTACCTCCTTTCTCTTGAGTACAAGCTCCCTCTCAAAGTGTGGGAACACCTTCTCGACCTCTTGGGTCTTTTTATCGTAGGTAACTTTAAAGCCCGTCTTTTTCCCCTCTATAGCAGTCCCGTCCTTTGAAACCTTTAAATCTAAATCCCAGGTGGGTATATATTCATTTATTGCAGTCTCTACGACCTTCTTGGGTATCTTGGGATCTACAAGGTCAGGGTCCTTTATAATATGACGAGCGGTTATAGTATTACCCTCTACACTCCCTGAAAATTCAACTACCTTTCCCAGCGCGTTTTTGCTGGGCTCTGTCAGGGTTATCTTGCCCTTTTCATCAATCCTTATCTCCCATTCTTTTATAGGCTTGTCCCCCTTCATTTCCATCCAAGTTCCAGAAAGGTCTAAAGGGCCTTCTGCCTTGGGAGGCCCTTCGGCCTTATCTTTTCCCTTCTCCCTCCTCTCCTCCCTCCTGCATCGTTCCAGGGCAGTTTCTGCATCTGCCATATAACGCTGTGCCTGAGAGTGGTTTTCTCTAAAGGACTCTTCTAGATTGGTCAAGGACTGATTAATTAGCTCCAGCCTCTGCCGCAAAGCTGTAACCCTATCAGGAAGTTCCCTGAACTCCTGACTTTCCCTCAGTGTGTCCCAGGCCCTATTTGCCCGTTCCCTGGCCTCCTCGACCCCCTGATATTGAGGGTCGTTAGCAGGAACTCCTGCGCCTCTGGCATCGCTCAACGCCCGTTCGGATTCGGACCTAAGGTTATCGATATTATAAAAAGTTCTAACAGGAGGGACCGCGATACCCGAGAGGCCGAGATCAGGAAACGGTGATTCTGTGGTTACTACTGTGCCATTTCGGATGGCATTTGCTGGCCTCATAAGGTCCCGGACCTCACGTAATCTGATTCTTATTTCACTCAGCTCAGAGATCGCACGGGCGCTTGAATCGAAATAAGCATTCCGATTCGAGTTAAATACACGCTCATTACACGCCTCAGCGTGTCTCAGGGCATTTTGAGCCGTTTCGGTCATTCTCCTGATAAGCTGCTCAAGCTCTGTTTGGTCAGTATACGAATTTTCTTCTGAGAGGAGAAGCTCCCTTTCTAAAGAGGCAGCGATATTGTTTGCCGTCTCTATATTTCGTCTTGCTTCATCAAGTCGAAGTTGAAGGAGGTTTTCAAAGCGGGAAAGCCCTTCTTGACTCCCTGTCATGCGTTCTCTAGCCTGTGCTTCATTTAGTGGTGGATAATTCCCTGCGGGAGGTGCTTCTGCACCGGTCTCGGGCCTTGGGACACCATTAAAGGCCTCTAAAGATGAAGGGCTTAATAGGAAGGTAAGGATTAGAAACGCAACAGGTAGGAGCAGTGAGTCAATCTTCCCTTTGTGTCTGCCAGGGCTGTTTTCCATAATCATTTATAGAATCCCTGTAAAGTGTACGGTGCGCAAAAGGCCTTACTCAAATTTGCCGTACGCCTTGAGTTCGTACATAATGATGTACTCACCCTGTTTTTGCGCACTGTCCAGCTTAATCTTCAAAAACCTTGCTCGCACAGGATTGTCAAAGACGAGTTCCTGATACGGGTTATCCGCAAAGGTAAGGTTTGCAACCTCAAACCTCCCTACCGGTTCATATCCTTTTAGGGGATTTTCTGAGGTGCTTGCCCACACAAGAATCTCCTTAATGTTTCTGATGTTTGCCTCAAAGATGGGTACGGCTATTTTTCCCAGAGTGACTATCTTCTTGTCTTTAAAGGCAAAGACGGCCTCTTCGCCAGTCCTTAAGGGCTTTACAGGTTCTTCCCTTCCGTCTATCAACTGGCTGAAGAGTTCGTTTTTCGCTGAGGCGATGAGCTGCCCTCCCTGGGATGCGGCTAAGATATTAATTTCCTTTGGTATAGTTGCATCCGCAGCCGGTTCCACCTCGGCACCCAGGTCGCCGAAGACCTTCAGTTCATATAGGCGGATGGCTGGACCGGCCCAGTTGACGGCATACTCCTCGTGACCATATCCTGAGAACACTTTAAATTTAATATATCTGGCTACAACGGGTGAGTCCAGGTTGAAGACGTGATAACGCCTACCTTCAAATACCATGTTAGGGAGGTCATATGTACCCACCTTCTGCCAACCGCTGGTGGGACTATCGGTGGAGATGTAAAGGTCAAATCCCTTTAAGTTCTTTGGAGACGATTCCAGGACGGGGAGACTAAAGCTCCGTATTGTAGCAGGCTGTTCATCTTTAAAGGCAAAGACCGCCTCATCGCCGGGCTTAAACCATGCCTTTATGGGGGCGTCCTGGCCGTCATTTAAAGACTGGAATCCTTTATTTGTAGATGCAACGCGTATCCCACCATTAACCTGGGCAATAAGGTCGTCCGGCTCAATTTCAGGTTCAGGTTCTTTCAAGAGTTTTTCCATCTCGGTTTTCAGCTCCTGGGAGGCCCTTGCTGTGTAGTAACGTCCTCCCGAGGCTGCGGCAATGGCTTCCAACTGTTTGCGGGCATCTTCACCTACGGCGAAGCCGATGGTATTAACGATTATATTTATCCCTTTCTTTTGCAGCTCATTTATAACTGCAACTGGGTCTCCACCACATGTCTCAGCACCATCACTCACTAGGAGAATATAGCGTCTGACATCTTTATCTTTAGAAAAGTCTTCAGCCGCTTTAGTCAGGGAATAGGCGATGGGTGTGCTGCCTTTTGCCTTTAAATCATTTACTGTCTTAATCAGCATCTTGGGGTCCGTCTTCCCAATGGGGAAGACTAGTTGCGTATCCGTACAACTTTTTTCCGTTTCCTTCCAATTATATCTATGGCCGTAGACTCGTAGTCCAATATTGTTCTGGGTAAAAAACTCCGGTGGCAGTCCAGTGAACACCTCGGCGATGGACTCCTTGGCCTTCTGCAGTTTTGTTGAGTCTTCAAACACCTCTTCCATACTTGCAGAGGAGTCCATAACAATGAGTATTTCTGTCTTTTGGGGGGAGGCGTATAGGTTGGCCGTGTAGATTAATAAGAACGACATGAGAAGATTAACCGCGAGGAATCTGTGGATTGTGTAACACATACGCTTTCTCCTTTTGGCAAGGACAGCAGCAAGGTGCAAGATTTTTGGGCGATGGACTACAAAAAGCTACTACCCACCTGCAATGGCGGGGACTATGGAGATGCGGTCGCCGTCTTTGACGGGTGTGTCCTGGTTCTTTTGAAAGCGGATGTCTTCGTCGTTGACGTAGACGTTTATGAACCTGCGTATCTGGCCTTTTTCGTCACAAAGCCTGCTCTTAATACCCGGATACCTTGACTCCAGGTTATCTAGTATCTCTTTGATTGAACGGCCGGTGACCTCTACCTGCTCGGCGTTGCCGGTCAAGGGTCTCAGCGGCGTGGGAACTCTTACAGTAACTGGCATCTTCGTGTCTCCCTTGGGGTATATTATTAAAGGTGGCGTAAACGCAGCCTGGAAACCTCTAAAAGAAGTTGTTCAAAATCCGTGCCCACTCCTCCGGCAAAGCGTGTAGCGTGGCAGCAAGCTGCCACGATTACGTGCGAGCAAGCTCGCACGCTACATTTTGGGTTGTTTCACTCCCTCGGAATAACGACCATACAGAGGGCCCGTTAGAAATCTAAGGTCCCATGCTACTATTTCTTCTTTGCGGCGGCAAGCACTCTTTTAGTTCCGCGGGGGCTAGCAGATGAAGTGTCTTCTTCCATAAGGGCATCAAAGTCATCCAGAGTTGCCCTTATGAGTCTAGGTTGTCCAAGTCTCCCCAGTACGGCCTCCTGTGTCTTAAGCCCGTTGCCGGTTATGCAAATTACGGTTAATTCGTTCCTGGGTATACGGCCCTGTTCTATCAGTTTCTTTGCCACCGCCACCGTTACGCCGCCGGCAGTCTCGGTAAAGATGCCCTCTGTTGAGGCTAGCAGTTTTATGCCCTCTACCAGTTCATCGTCGGACACATCCTCAGCCCACCCTCCGGACTCTTTGATGGTCTTGACGGCGTAATAGCCGTCGGCAGGATTCCCTATTGCGATGGACTGGGCAATGGTGTTGGGCTTGACGGGCCTGATTGTATCCCAACCGTTCTTTACGGCGGTGGATATGGGCGCTGAGCCTGAGGCCTGGGCCCCGTAGAGCTTGGTGTCGGCATCGGGGATAAACCCGAACATCTTGAATTCCTTAATGGCCTTAAATATCTTTAGTATTAGAGAGCCGCCTGCCATGGGTACCACTATATGCTTTGGGGCCTTCCAGCCGAGCTGTTCGACAATCTCGTGCCCGAATGTCTTGGACCCCTCGGAATAGTATGGGCGTACGTTTATGTTGGCGAATGCCCATTTGTATTTCCCGGCTATTTCTGAGCATAGCCGATTGACGCCGTCATAGTTGCCCTCGATGCCGATTACCTTAGGCCCGTACACCAGAGTACCGATGGTCTTCCCCTGTTCAAGGTTTGCAGGCATGAATATGTAGCTCTCGAGGCCCGCTTGCACCGCCTGGGCTGCCACCGCGTTTCCCAGGTTACCAGTGGTGGCGCAGGCGACAGTCTTGAAGCCGAACTCCTTTGCCTTAGAGAGTGCGGCGGATACAACCCTGTCTTTAAAGCTCCATGTCGGATAGTTTACCGAGTCGTTCTTTATATATAGTTCTTTAACTCCCAGGACCTTTTCCAGATTGCGTGCCCTGATGAGCGGCGTAAACCCGGCGTCTATCCCGACCGTGGGTTCTCCATCCAGCGGCAGGAGTTCCTTGTACCGCCACATATTTTCACTTCTAGAGGCAATCAGATTTTTGGTAAGGACCTTCTTTATACTGTCGTAATCGTATTCCACCTCCAAGGGCCCGAAGCAGAAACTGCATACATGAATGGGCTCCTTTGGGTATTCTTGACCGCACTCCCTGCACTTTAAGCTCTTGACAAACCCCATTCTATTGGTTCTCCTTTTTAGAGGGACTATTCGTGAGATATGAGGGAGGGAGTAAAAAAATAAAAGCCTCTTCCCGGGATTAAGAAGAGGCGTTTTTTTAGCTTCTATCTTATCTCCCAAGGCTCTCATTCTACCTTGGAGGACTTAGCACCAGCATCCGCCTTTTCTCCGGCGGACCGGTTGCTGTGGCTTCCGAGGGCCAGTCCCTCCACCACTCTCGATAAGATTAAAAAAGGATTATAGCTTAGGGCAGAATTTTGTCAACCCAATTTTCCTGTTACAGTGGATTATATAGACATGAGTAACAGTTCTTTCGCCTCTTTTTGTCTTCTTAGTAAAAAGCCTATGGTAAACTTCTATCAGGGTTTGGTTTTCAACTTACTTGTAGAATCCTGTGTTAACCTGTTGAATCCCGCCATTTACTTCTCTCGGCGATGTGGTAAATTTTAGGGTAGTGAACAAGGAATGTTTAACAGGTCTTTTAGTATTTTAATTATCAAAAACCATCTATGTTGTGGTGGCAAGGAGACGAAAGTAATGGAATACGAAGAAGGGATGCACGAGAGGCAGAATACAGAGCAGGCAGTATAGCACAATCGTCTGTACGTCTGGGGCAGGTTTATTTGGGAAGCGAAACCACATTTGACGGAACATGTCCATTACCTCGCATGTTTCTGTCCCATGCCTTCGTTTGTCAGGGGTATGCCCATACTGAAATCCTCAAAAGGATAGTTTTTCTGGTAGAAGAATAGGTATTGCAGGAAAAAGTCAAAAAGATTCTTGAACGAATGTGTGGAGTAAATGGTGGGTTTTTCATGCTGCGAGACCTCTGCAAAAGTTTCGCAACGACACCGTGTCATTCTGAGCGGAGCGAAGTACGCCAGAGGTCTCTAGGTTTATTCCATACAGTTTATCACCAGTCCGGTCAGGAGTTTTGGATGGAAAAAAGTGGTCTTGGGGGGCATCTTCAATCTTGCAGAGGCCACGTCTCTAACCTGTTCTATCATGGTGGGCTTAAGAAAGAAGACCAGGTCGTAGTCCTCGTCGTCTACCAATTCAAGGGCCTCATGGACGTCGTGCACGTATTTGATGTACTTTTCGTCAGCGATGTGCTCCCCCAGTATCTTTTCCAGCGCCAGACCATGCAGTATCCTTGTGTCCAATCTGCGAATACATTCCGGCTCTTCCTTAAATGCCCGTTCCGGGGTCTTATCGCTGGCTAGCGAAAGGAGGTAGTATTTCTTGTTGCTGCCGACGTACAGTCCGAATGTATGGTCGGGACTCTTCTCCAGTGCCTCCTTTAGGGATGCGTAGTCGTTGACGCGCTCCTGGGGTTCTATATAGAAGTGTTCTTCCAGTATGTCAACTACGCTGAGGTCCGGATTTTCTTCAGGGACACGCACCAGCCTGTGGATGGGCAGGATGAAGAGGCCGGGGTCGTTCATTGAGATCAGCATCATCATGACATAATCCGCCCTTCCGCCGAGAGTGCCCTTGGCCTCTTTACTGAATTCCGCGGCCACTTCGTAGCGGTGGTGGCCGTCTGCGATAAACAGGGGTTTATGCTCCATAAGATTGGAAACCGACTCGATGGTAGCCCAGTTGTTTATGGCCCATACCCTGTTTCTGGTGCCGTCCGTCCACACGAAGTCTATTTCCGGTGGGGCGGACATTGCGGGCTTAAGGATATCGTAGACATTTGTCTTCTCATCAGGGTATAGGGCAAAGACAGGACTCAGGTTGGCGCGGCATGCCCTCATCAGGCGAAGCCTGTCCTCTCTTTTTTTGGGGAGTGTGTTTTCGTGTGGAAAGATTGCTCCGGTTCTTAGGTCTTCAATTTTAACAAGGGCCATAAACCCTCTGCGGATGGACTTTTTGCCTTCGATGGAAAACTCCTGCTCGTAGGCATAGATAGACGCCTGAGGGTCTCTTGTAAGCGTTTTTTCTTCTTGCCACGATTTCAGGTACTCTGCGGCACGCGTATATTTGTTGCGGAATTCCGTGTCACCAGGGAGGTCCTTACCCAGGATTATACGGATGACATTGTGGATGTCCCGATCGTAGAATTCATCCCTGGCCCTGAGTGTGATGACGTCGTAGGGGGGGCAGACGACCTGCGCAAGGTCTTCTGTTTTTTCGGGATTGTATCTATACCCTCTAAAGGGTGTGATAGTCGCCAGTGTTCTTACCTTGTGCGGATTAGACTGTGTGCCGGCTTGCCGGATGCAGAATTGTTAGGTACCGGTTTCCCAGGACGTCAGATACTTTTTCTGTTCCTTTGTCAACGAGTCGATGGATATGCCCATTGACTTCAGCTTCAGGGTGGCAATCCATTCGTCAATTTCATGCGGTACGTCGTAGACACGGTTTTCCAGCGTGTCGTGATTTTCTCTGATGTGCTCGGTAGCCAGGGCCTGAACGGAGAAGCTCATGTCCATGACACATGCCGGATGGCCTTCGGCTGAGGCCAGGTTAATTAACCGGCCCTCTCCCAGCAGGTAGATGGTGCGGCCGTCTTTCATGACAAATCCGTCCACAAATTTTCTCACACCGGGGCGTTTCTCCACAGTTAATTCGTTTAGGCCGTTAATGTCTATCTCCACGTTGAAGTGGCCGGAGTTGCATACCACTGCGCCGTCTTTCATCAGCTTGAAGTGTTCCTTTCTTATTACGTGGATGTCACCCGTGAGCGTGCAGAACAGGGTACCTACCTTGGCGGCCTCATCCATGGGCATCACCCAGTAGCCATCCATAGTGGCCTCCAACGCCCTGATCGGGTTTATCTCGGTAACAACCACTTTAGCTCCCATGCCCCTGGCCCTCATCGCCACACCCCTGCCGCACCAGCCGTAGCCCGCTATCACGACCGTCTTGCCGGCCAACAGCATGTTTGTCGCCCTTATCACACCGTCGAGGGTGGACTGGCCGGTACCGTAGCGGTTATCGAAGAGGTACTTAGTGGCGGCGTCGTTTACCGCAATGACTGGGAATTTCAGGACGCCGTCCCTTTCCATGGCCCTCAGTCTGACCAGTCCCGTGGTGGTCTCTTCCATACTGCCTATCACGTCTTTCGCAAGCGTGGGGTGGCTGCTGTGTATGGTAGATACGAGGTCTGCGCCGTCATCGATTGTTACGTTGGGCTTGTGGTCAAGCGTAGCCTCTAAGTGTTTGTAGTACGTCTTGTTGTCCTCGCCGCATATGGCGAACACGGGTATCCCGAAATCCTTTACCAGGGATGCGGCCACGTCGTCCTGCGTTGATAATGGATTCGAGGCGCAGAGGACTACTTTGGCCCCGCCGGCCTTTAGGGTCCTGGCGAGGTTAGCTGTCTCCGCAGTGACGTGGAGGCAGGCCGAAAGCCTTATACCATCGAGTGGTTTTTCCTTCTCAAAGCGTTCTTTTATCAGTTTTAAGACAGGCATATCCGCGTCTGCCCATTCTATTCTTCGTTTCCCTTCGGGGGCGAGTTTTAGATTCTTGACGTCATGCTTCATTAGGTACGCGCCTCCTTTAAGCCGGCCTCGCGCCGTAGCGCCTTTATCATGTCGGTCTTTTCCCACTCAAAGTTCTTGCCTTTTCGGCCGAAATGTCCGTATTTCGCGGTATCCCGATATATCGGTCTCCTGAGGTTAAACTTGTCAATGATGCCTTGCGGGGTCAGGTCAAAGACCTTCTCCACTATTCTTGACAATTTGTCTTCCGGGATTCTGGCAGTACCTTCGCAGTGTACAAGCACGCTGGTCGGTTCAGGTATTCCTATGGCGTACGAGAGCTGTACCTCGCACCTGTCTGCAAGTCCGGCGGCTACCACGTTCTTTGCCACGTACCTGGCTGCATAGTGGGCGCTGCGGTCTACCTTTGTGGGGTCTTTTCCCGAGAAGGCGCCGCCGCCGTGTCTTGCCCTTCCACCATACGTGTCCACAATTATCTTGCGGCCTGTCAGCCCGCAGTCACCCTTAGGTCCCCCGACCACAAACCGTCCGGTAGGATTTGTATGGATTATAGTCTTACTGTCAAGGTACTCTGCGGGGATTACCTTCTTAATAAGCTTCTCTACAAGGTCTTTCCTTATGGTTTTCTGGTCCACGTCTTCAGAGTGTTGTGTAGAGACCACCACGGTGTGCACCCTGACGGGACGGTGCCCCTCGTACTCCACGGTTACCTGCGACTTACCGTCCGGCCTCAGGTACGGCAGTTCACCGCTTTCTCTTAGACGCGCCAGACCTTCTACCAGCTTATGGGCCAGCATGATTGGAAGGGGCATAAGTTCGGGGGTCTCGTTGCAGGCGTAACCTATCATCATGCCCTGGTCGCCTGCTCCCAACTTTTTGTTCTTTCTCGTGTCCACACCTAGAGCGATATCGGGAGACTGTCTGTCGAGACACGTAATTACTGCGCAGGTATGGCAGTCAAAGCCCATTGAGGTGTCCGTGTAACCGACCTCCTTTACGGCCTGCCTGACTACGGCCGGTATGTCAACCAGGGCGGTGGTGGTTATCTCACCGGCTACAAGGACCATCCCCGTCTTGACCAGTGTCTCGCAGGCCACCCTTGCATAAGGATCCTGTTCAAGAATCGCATCCAGAATAGAGTCTGATATCTGGTCTGCTATCTTATCCGGGTGACCTACTGCGACCGATTCAGATGTGAACAGATGTCTGCCTTTTCTCATTTATCAGTTTTCTCCTCTTTAAGTTTTTCCTTAATATCTCTAGATTGCGAGAGGTGGCTCCCCTTTGTCTCAGCACTGCCTCACGAGCCCTGACTCCCATTTCTTTCGCTTTTTGAGGGTCTTTGAGTATCTCTTTTACCGTACCCAGAAGCTCCTGTTCGTTGCGGACTATCTTAACAGCATCTGCCTCCGACAGCAAGTGCATCTCTTCCTTAAAATTGGACATATTTGGGCCAAAGACCGTGGGCCTTGCAAGGGCCGCAGGCTCCATGATGTTCTGGCCGCCCTTGCCCTTCAGGCTTTTACCGACAAACACGCAGTCTGCAATGGAATATACGCTGGTTAAATCCCCTATTGTGTCAACCAACACCACCGTTTCACCCGGCTCGGAGTCAAAACTCCCCGTCTTGTCCAATAGGGATTTCCTTGCGGGAGAGAATCCTAGGCCGGTTATAAGCCCTTCTACCTCTTTAGCCCGTTCTATGTGGCGCGGGACGAGGATGAGTCTCAAGCCGGGGATGTTGGCCTTCAAGGTCTTAAGAATCCTTAGCAATATCTCTTCTTCTCCCGGGTGGGTACTGCCTCCCACAAGCACCGGGTCCTTAAGACCTATCCTGAAAGACTGTCTTAAAACCTCCTTTGTACTGTCAGGGATGTCTATCGGCAGGTTGTCATACTTCATGTTGCCGGTTATTGCCACTCTGTCCTCCGGTACGCCGAGTTCGAGGAATCTGGAGGCATCCGCCTGGGTGCGGACACAGTAGACGTTGTCCGGGGCGGAGAGCGCCTCAAAGAACGCATTGGATAGGACTCCCATGGCCTTAAAGACCTTTCGAGACCTTTCCGATATCCTTCCGTTGACCAGTACGAGGGGGATTTCCCTTTCGGCGGTTTCTACCATAAAGTTCGGCCATATTTCTAATTCCACAAGCACTATGCAGCTGGGTTTCAGCAGCTCAAAGGCCTTTCGGTTTATACAGCTGAGGTCGAGGGGAAAGTAAACGATGAGCTTGTTCTCAAATCTTTTCTTGGCTGCCGAAAACCCGGTATTGGTGGACGTGGAAATGATTATGTCCCAGTCCGGGTATTCTTTTTCCAGTGCCCTTACGAGCGCCGCAGCCGTGTTTACTTCACCCACCGATGCGGCGTGAACCCAGAAGCAGGGCCTGCCGCCGTCGCGTGGAGGGAGACTGCCCAGTCTCTGGAACAGGCCCGAGCGGAAACGCTCACTCGTAAACATCCTGGCCAAGATATAAGGTGTTCCAAGGAGGGCTGCTGTTATATAAAGGGAATCAAATACAAGGGGCATAGGCTATTTGCCGCAACACTGTTTGTACTTCTTTCCGCTGCCACATGGGCATGGCTGATTTCTTCCCACCTTCGTACCGACGCGAATCGGTTCCATCCGCCGCTCTTTAGCTGCACTCGTTACCTGCGGCTGCGGCCTTCTATCCAGAAGTGACGAGTCTTGATAGACAAAATTCTCGGTGTTCCACACCCTGTGTGCCGGATGCGGGACACCCTTCTCTATCTTTATCTTGAAGAGCAGGTCGGTCAGTTCTTCCCTGATGGAGGCCATCATGTTTTGAAACATGCCGTAGGCCTCGCGTTTGTACTCTATTTTGGGGTCTATCTGGGCATAACCCCTTAGGCCTATACCGCTCTTTAGGCTGTCCATTGCGTAGAGATGGTCTTTCCATTTTGAATCTACCTTTTCCAGGATCAGGAACTGTTCGAGTTTTCTGATGTCGTTTTCGCCTATTTCAAGCTCCCGCTGGCGGTAGAGTTCAGTGGCTTTTTCTACAAGTTGTTTCTCTACGCCTTCCTTCGATTTACCGGCAAATTCCCTAGGGTCTGGCTCCACACCGAACTTCTGGCCGAACCACTTGGACAGTTCCTTTGTATTCCACTCATCTTCATTGTCGCCTGGCAGGTAATAGTCGCCGGAATCCAGTACGCAGTCCTCGACCATCTTCAGGACATCGTTTCTCAGGTCTTTCCCCTCAAGGCAGTTCTGCCGCCACTTGTAGATGGTCTTGCGCTGTTCGTCCATTACCTCATCGTATTCGAGGAGGTGCTTGCGGATCTCAAAATTATGTTCCTCCACCTTCTTCTGTGCGCGTTCGATTGCGTTGGTGACCATGCCGTGTTCGATGGCCATGCCCTCTTCCATACCGAATCTCTGGAGGAGCGAGCTTACCCTGTCCGAGGCGAAGATGCGCATCAGGTCGTCGTCGAGTGCGACGTAAAATCTCGAAGAGCCGGGGTCTCCCTGCCTGCCGGAGCGTCCGCGCAGCTGGTTGTCAATGCGTCTGGCCTCGTGTCTCTCAGTGCCCAGGACGTGGAGTCCCCCCTGTTCGGCCACTCCCTCTCCCAGCACGATGTCCGTACCTCTGCCGGCCATGTTAGTGGATACGGTGACATGGCCCATCTGGCCGGCCTTTGCCACGATGTGGGCCTCTCGCTCATGGTGTTTTGCGTTCAGTACCTCATGCTCGATGCCGAGGCGGTTCAGCCTTTCGCTGAGCATTTCGGATTTTTCTATGGATACGGTACCTACCAGTATCGGCCTGCCGGCCTTGTTCACCTCCGCAATCTCTTCCTCAATGGCCTTCCATTTCTCCTTAGTTGTTCTATAGACCCTGTCGGGGGAATTATTGCGCCTGAGGGGCTTGTTGGTGGGTATGGTCACTACCTGTAATCCATATATCTTATCAAACTCCACTGCCTCAGTGGCGGCGGTACCTGTCATGCCCGCAAGTTTGTCATACAGTCTGAAATAGTTCTGGAGGGTGATGGTTGCGAGGGTCTGGTTTTCTTCCTTTATTTTTTGGTGTTCTTTGGCCTCCACCGCCTGGTGTAAACCGTCACTCCACACCCTTCCTTCCATAAGGCGGCCGGTGAATTCGTCAACAATTACCACCTGCCCGTCCTTTAATATATAGTCAGTATCTCTTTTGAATAAGTGATGGGCGCGGAGGGACTGCTCGATGAAATGCGGCCACTCCATGTTCTTCTCGGCATATATGCTCCCCACACCCAGTTGGTTTTCCACCTCCTCTATCCCCGCATCTGTGAGGTGTGTCTGCCTTTCCTTCTCTTTTACCTCAAAATGCGCGTCCTTCTTGAGGCGGCGGGCTATGCGGTCTGCAATGTAATAGCGTTCGGTGGATTCTTCGGCGGGACCGGAGATTATGAGAGGGGTGCGGGCCTCGTCTATGAGGATGCTGTCCACCTCGTCAATTATGGCGTAATGGAGTTTTTTTTGTACCTGCTCCCCTACGCTCGTGCGCATGTTGTCCCTTAGGTAATCGAAACCGAACTCATTGTTCGTGCCGTAAGCGATGTCGCACTGGTAGGCGGCCTTCTTTTCCATATAGCTCTGGTTGCTCTGAATCGCGCCTGCGGTCATGCCCAGGAACTCAAATACCGGGCCCATCCAGTCGCGGTCCCTCCTGGCCAGATAGTCGTTTACCGTTACGATATGTACACCCTTACCCGTAAGGGCATTAAGATATGCCGGTAATATTGCTACCAGCGTCTTACCCTCACCCGTTGCCATCTCCGCAATCTTACCTTGGTGGAGGGCGATTCCGCCCAAGAGCTGTACGTCAAAGTGGCGCATGGTAAAGGGTTTTATCTCAGGGTTTGGCGAGCGGGGTACGCGGGCCGATGCCTCTCTGGCTACGGCGAACGCCTCGGGCAGGATGTCGTCCAGGGCCTCTCCCTTCGCCAGCCTGCCCCTGAATTCGCTGGTCTTGGCCCTTAGCTGGTCGTCCGACAGGGCCTTCATCTGTGGTTCAAGGGAGGTTATCTTCTCCACAACGGGCCAGAGCTCCGCCAGTGCCCTCTCGTTGGCCGAGCCAAAGACCTTGTTAATGCCCTTGGTAATGTAGTCAAATATCATAATATTGCCTCAGGGGTTATTGTAAAACATCTCTTCAAAAATATCAAAGTAGGAGGTGGGATGCCGTTGCCCTATTTATTGGTTGGTATGGAGGGCATAGTTGGTACGGAACCTCGGAGCACCCAGGGCGAAAAGGCGCCTATCACCTGTTTAAGACCCATATTTAACCAGAATTTCGTCCATTTAATCAGATTCGGTTACCAGTGTCAAGGCATTCTGTTTGCAGTCCCAATGCTTTAAGCAGATACCCCCGATATGTTTCGTCTCCAGTATTGGTCTAAGCGGTTATCATTATACGTATTGCACAAGAGATGCAAAGGGTCATATTGACAGCAAAACTACTTTCTTGTAGATAGTGTGCTACTTTAGTCCATACTGCAGAATAGCTTGTAGTTCATCCAATGGTAATGTGCCCAAACCTTTACTATGACTTTAGTAAGGTACGTGAACTGGCGGGATCGGATTGTAGGGTGATAACATACCTGCAATATTTAAACGCAGCGGCCTTACGGGTAGGGGCACGACATGTCGTGCCCCTACGGCTTAGGCGGCTGATGTAGCGTTGGAGCCGTGCCTGAGGTCGTGCCGTAGGTAGATCCGCCTCCGGCGTGACAGGTCTGCCTATAGCGTGGCAGCCACGCTGCGCATGTGTCTTTTTATCTTTTATGTAGCGTGCGAGCTTGCTCGCACGTTGGGCAGGCACAGGGGCCTGCCCCTGCGACTCCGCCTGAGGTGGATTGAACGTGGCCGTCCGCCTTAGGCGGGTCATTCTGAGGAGTAGGGGCGGGGTAACCCCGACCCTACAGCATTCTTCACTTCGCTCAAAATTACAATACGGTCAGATATATTTCCGTTAAAGAGATAGAAGGAGACCAGGTTAGATGTACATAAAAAAGATGCGGTTTCTGTCGGCAGTCCTTTTTGTTCTTTCACTGTCTTTTACCTGTAATTACGCCCAGGCGTGGTGGGGCACATCTACAACGCCAAAGGACAAGCCTGCGGAAATAGACATCGGCCCGCTCGAGACATCGGAGATGATAGAGGAGGTATCCAGGTTTACGGGACTTACCAGTGACGCCCTGGGCGCCGTTATGGAGGAAAGCCCCGCACTCTTTACCAACCTCAACGACACCGTGACGGCCGTCAAGGTGGTGGACCACATCTACAACGCCAAGGACTCGGAGGCGGTGGCAGAGGTGGCGAACTGGTACCTGAGCGGCCTTGCGGACAAAAGCGTGGCGACGGCCTTTGGCGCAGGGGCGGCATCCGCCTTTGCGGCCGCAAAGGCGTATAAGGCCACACTTGACATAATACATGATTACGCCTTTGTGCCGGCATTTGATGAAAAGATATATAAGAGGTACAAGAATTTAAGGGAGGCGTCTCTGGGTCCGGGGCGTAGAGATACGCATCCAGATGCTATGGAGCTTGACTATCGGCAGGCGACCGCGGAGGGGGTGTTTGATAAGGGCTACTTTGCCGTGAAGGGGGAAATGGTGGATAAGTTTCTCATGAAGAAGTACGGAAAAGAACGCAAAGAAGATCTTGAAGAGCTTTCGGAAATGCTGAAAAACCATGCAAGGAAGCAGGTGGACGACTACTGGATGAATCGCATGGAGGCCAAGTTCCAGCAGGAGCAGCTCAAGGAGAACAAGGATAAGTATATACAGGAGATATGGGAGAAGCAGGCAAAGGAACTGGAGGCAATCAGGGCGGCCGCCGCCAAACTCCCCGGGGAACCAGAGCGGTTCTTCTTTACAGCCAAAGATGTACCCCAGGGATGGAAACTGAGCCGAGATAAAGATTCGAGTCTTACAGTAAAAAAACAGCCTAATACCAATTTTAATTATCAAAGCTTCAAGCTGTATCCAGCAGAGTACGTTGAAAAAGTTGATAAACAGGGGTACGCCTCGTATTACACACCCAAAGGAGACCATGCCGGTGGCGTAACGGTTATTGTTTCCCTAATGATTGGTCCGAGGTTTGATACTCTTTCTGGGCATCATTTCGACTGGGTAGACGACGTTAAGGAACGCCCAAAATACATGTCAGAAGGTGGGAAGACCGTGAAAGAATTCAAAGACGAAGGAGTCCTAACTGGATTTTATGTAATATTCCCTGGTAAAACACTGTCGTGCTTCTTCACCTTTGTTAAAGGGTCATCATGGCTTGTTGAACGCCTTGATGTGTCAGCCAATCATTCAGCCCCGGTTTCCGAGGAGTTCGCCCTGAAGCTGGCCAGGACTATAGCCCACAAAATCCCCGCAGGCGAACCCGGACAGAAAGAGGCAAAGAAGAAATGAGAGATCTCTGAAAAATCTTGTGTGTTCGTCTGTTACATTTCGATTGTACGGGTGCGATTTATCGCACCCGTAAATCAAACCCCACAATCGTTCAACGATGGTAGGGGCGCAATTCATTGCGCCCGACAATCCTTAATCAGCGGGCTTGATAAATCAAGCCCCTACAAAAGATTTAAAAACAGAACGAGACTGCTGCAAAAGGTTATTAATTTCTCCAGATTTTCCCCCTCCCTTGAGGGGAGGGGGAAGGGGGAGGGTGTGGTCATCCTACCTGCTAAGATTGTAGGGTGCGTCTCGACGCATCCTACATACTACATACTTACACCGTAAAAGCATATAAAACATGTCATTCCGCACTTGATGCGGAATCTATCCGCCTTAGGCGGACTGCTTACGCAGGAATGACAACTGACGCCTCTACGGGAATGACATTTGGAAGCTTTTCCAGAAATCTCATGCTTTTATATGAGAAGTAGAGTTTGCTAGACCTCCGCGGAAGGTGGATGCAATTCTGAACAGGGCTACTTGGGGCAGGTTGTTATCTGGGCTTATGTCTATCCCTTCAAGAAAAGTCCCAGAATTAGTTCAAGTGCTTCGGCCATAACCGTCCAGACTATGCAGACGATGGCCACACTCAGGTTCTCCCTGGGCCGTTCATTTCTGGCCCTGCCTGAATAAACCAAGGCAGTACCCACTAACGCCAGAACCAGAGTCTCCATTGTAATAGTGTCCGGGGCGCGCCTGAAACCAAAGTATATCCCCAAACCATTCTCT